>NZ_JAWOUB010000005.1:0-295936 GCF_033339195.1 Vibrio sp. 811 | reverse complement strand
AATTTTAAGCATTTGTAAATAGTTAAAGCAAGTTTATGGAAAACGCTGAAAGTTACCCTATCCCTTTGATAGCCCACCATTTCCTCCAAGAACATAACGCCTTGTTAAGGTGTGAGGCACGCAATACCGAAGGTTCCGCATAACACCTTAACCACTAAAACCAACGCACGGTAAAAATGCCACGCGTGCCGAATCACTCTTGAACAATTTGTTATACGAATTTTTTCAGTGCCGACACTTGCTGTTCAAATAACTCACAATCTGACTTTGAGTATGACTTAGCTACATTAACCCATTGAACGCCCGTTTCATCTATGTGGCGAAACTCGACTTGAAGTGCATATTTAGAACAACGAAAAAGAGCAAAAACCAAACCTACAACCGTCAGACTAAGAACTAAAACTAGTAGCCATTGTGGCACCTCTTCCAACCTTGGAATAACTAACCAAACAGCCCCTGAAAAAACACACACCCAGAATAAAACTTGACCTAAATTATCAAGAAAACTTAACTTTTTAACCCTAACATTGTTTATCTTAGACAAAGGATATGAGTCTTTCTTAAACCTGAACTCTTTTGAATCCAAGTTAAAATCAGTATTTTTGTACATAATTTCCCTCTATTCGTATAACGCCGCATTAAGGTGTGAGCGACGCTTGGCTATACCTGAGCGAAGCGAAACTGCCAAGCGTTGCGAATCACTCTTAAATGCTTTGTTAGTTGCACAATGCGCACTGAATTTTTTGTTTATTTTCAGTGATATATTCTATGTCATCTAGATAGGCTTGAAGATGACCTTGCTCTATATTTTCAGCAAAGGATTCATTGCCATTTTCGGCTTCACTACGCATGAAGGATACTAAAGCCTGTAATCGCTGAACCATAGCATCAGCTAATTGCTCTCTTTCTAATTCAGTTGCACCGTAACTATCACAGAACAACTTAGCTCTAGCCACCTGCTCTGAGATTGTGCCTAGCTTATCATTGCTGTCAGTTTTGAAAGGAGACCAACAATAAACCGAATATGCTAAATCCCATATTCTTGGTGCTGGGTGCACCGTGTCGAAGTCAAACACACCAACAACTGTATTTTCTAATAGAGCAACATTGTATGGGGTAAAGTCACCATGACAGATAACCTCGAATGGCTCTCTCGGCTCTAACATCCATCGGTGTGCATTAACGTCAATTTGCTCCAAGAGTGAAACTGTTGAATCATGTATTTTACGTAATAATTTACCCGCAGACACGAGTGCATCATTTGTTGCGATTGCGCCAACTAGCGGATAATTGTAGGTATTACCTGCGACAAAACTTAAGATTTCTTGGTTTCGATTAACACCTAGAAACTTTGGGATTTCATCTACCTTTGCTCGCTCAAGATGCTTCAAAATAAGATGAATTGTAGAACTCCATGACTGAAGAGGTCGATAGACGACTTCACCATCTCGATATATTGTAGATTCTCTTCCGCCTGATAATTCTTCCACGATACCTCCCTGTGCAACTAACGCTTTCTATACGGCGACTTGCCGTCTTTCTGGCAGGCTACCGCCTTCTTTCTTATCAAAAGCGCTATCAATCGTAGCACTTATATGTCTGAAACAAATAGAAAAACAGTATGAATATGTGTGGTAGCGCGCGCAATTAGTCGGCGCACAGCACGCTAATTTCAAAAGTGGTGATACATTAACAGAACTGTATAAATAAACAGGTTAATTTATCATGAAAAGTCAGTTTTTACTTAGTGTAAAAGAGCACATGCTTACTCGTCATTATGCGAATAAAACTATCGAAAGTTATCTATTTTGGATAAAACGCTTTATCACTTTTCACCAGCTTGCACACCCATCAACACTAGCAGAAGATGATGTCATTCAATTTCTGAGTTACTTAGCGGTAGAAGAAAAAGTTGCGGTAAAAACGCAAGCTTTGGCGCTGAACTCAATATCATTTTTATATCGTGATTATTTCAAAACCCCACTATCACTTGATATGAGATTTCAGAAATCCTTGACCGAAAAGAAACTTCCCGTTGTATTAACCAGGGAGGAGATCCGAAGATTCGTTCAGCATATCGACCCGAGGTATAGACTCCATATTCAGCTGCTTTACGGCTCAGGGCTTCGAGTTATGGAATGTTTACGCTTAAGAGTTCAAGACATCGATTATGATTATGGTGCAGTTCGCGTTTGGCAAGGAAAAGGAGGTAAAAATCGTACAGTCACATTAGCCAAAGAACTGCATGAACCACTCAAAGCTCAAGTTAATTTAGCAAGAAACTATTACTTTAAAGATAGGCACATGCCTGGTTATGCGGGCGTATACATCTCTGAAGGTTTACGACGTAAATACCCAAAAGCGGAGCTAGATTTTAACTGGCACTTTTTGTTTCCATCAACAAAGTTAAGCGCAGATCGAGACACTGGTGAATTGAGAAGGCATCATATCAATGAAAGCGCAATACAAAGAACAGTAAAGCGCGCGGCACGCGACGCAAGCATTGAGAAAACTGTAACTTGCCACACACTAAGACACAGTTTTGCCACGCACTTATTGGAATCTGGCGCAGACATTAGAACTGTTCAGGAACAATTAGGGCATACTGATGTAAAAACCACGCAAATCTATACTCACGTTATCGAGCGCGGGGCTGGCGGCGTGTTGAGTCCATTATCCAGCCTTTAGAAAAACAAAGCCACCTCGAAAGGTGGCTTTGCTTTATAACTCGTTATTGACGAACACCGAGTTTCACATTGCCTTTTGAATCAAACCAAAGTGCTTGCGAACGGCGACGTCCTATTAGTATCGGACCATCGTCATAAAAGAGAAAGTTCTTCCAGTGCTTTTTAAAAATAGACCATTTCGTTTCGATGACATTGTACTTCTCGTAGCAAAAGTAAACGGTTACATCGTCTTGCCAATCGATATGTGCCTCAGCTTCCGCTGGCATGTCAGGATCATCCGACTCCCACGCAGCCATCCAATCCACAGTTTCAGACCAATTCGCCTCATTCATTGGCCAGTCTTGGGAACTAAGTCTATCCATATCAGGGCTTTGAGCACTGATATTTTCTTTCCAAAATTGTGCTGAGCGGGCTTGGCTCATCGGCTTAATAAAAGCCAAATCTTCTTCTGGCACACGCATCGACTGATGCGTAAAAATCCATTTTCTTTGGTATTCGTCCAAAGGCAAATAAGACATTCAGTCTCCTTTATTACGATTTCAGCCAACCTTTCTCTGTGGCTTCTTCAATCAACTCTTTCGCTTTGTCCCATAAGGTAACAGAGCCAAATTCAATTCGTTTATTAATGGTAAGTGCTTGTTCGCGTGAGACACCATGTTCCTTCCAACTCTGACCATTATTATGGTAGTTCAAGAGCATTGGAATTAACCGATCGAGTGCTTTTGCATACTTAGCATCATCGGTCTGCGCGGCTTCAAATTCATGCCAAAGCGCCAATAGCTCTTGCTCCTGATCGCTGGGTAACATACCAAACAAGCGCTCTGCGGCTCTAATTTCTTTTTTTGCTTGCTCTTGAGACGCAGCAGTATCATAAACAAAGGTATCGCCCGCGTCGATCTCTACTACGTCATGTATCAATAACATTTTCATCACTCGGCAAATATCAACAGGTGCATTCGCATGCTCTTCCATCAATATTGCCATCAGTGCGACATGCCAACTATGCTCACCACTATTTTCGAGGCGCCCTTCAGCACTTTTAACTCGAGTTCGGCGCAAAATGCTTTTGAGTTTATCGAGCTCGATTACGAGTGCTAACTGCTTTTCCAATCGTTCCATACTATCGTCCTTCTGGCTGCCAATTCGGATTAATAAGCGACGTTAGAACGTGGTCTTGCCACTCACCGTTAATCAAAAGGTAATCTTTTGCATACCCTTCTCGGTTGAAACCTACATGCTCTAGCACAGCTTCACTGCGTTTATTGTGAGGCATGTAGCCAGCTTGAATACGATGCAGTTTCTGAACGTTAAACATGTAGTCGCAAGCCATGGTTAATCCACGACGCATATAACCATGCCCTTGCGCTTTTTCAGCGAGAGAATATCCGACGTTACAAGAATAAAAAGGGAAGCGACTCAAACTACTAAAGGATATCGTACCTAGCATTTCACCCGAAGAGGCTCTGACTAAAAGGCAATAATACCCCAATCCCATTCGATGCAGCTCATTGAGCTTGATAAGCTTTTGCAACCAACCGTTCACTGAGAAAAAAGCCTCTTCACGTTTCGGTTCAAACGGTTTCAGGTATTCTCGGTTCGCTTGAAAATATTCGGCAATCATATCTGCGTCATCGATTTCAGCGGTACGAAGAAGCAAGTCACCGTCCAACTTATGTACGGCGATAGATGAGCTGTTATCTTCCATTACAAATGATTAATTCCGTCTTTTCGTTCAATTCGATTAATTCTTACGGATACCGTAATCACGCAGTTTATTAGCGATTGAGGTATGCGATACATTTAAGCGCTTAGCAAGCTTGCGGCTTGATGGGAATGACTGATACAAACGTTCCAGAACTTGAGATTCATAATCACGCATGATCTCATCCAATGAACCGTCGATGTTAAGCGTTGTACTACCAGCGCCGACTGACTGAGGCTGAGGTAAATTGAAGTGATCCGCGTTTAGTATACCACCATCCATTTCCGTGAGCGCTCGAAGAACCATGTTATCCAGCTGGCGCATGTTTCCTGGCCACTGATAATTTGCAAGGGCATCAACTAGACCATCATCAAACTCTGGCTTATCAATCCCAAGCTGTTGAGCATGTTTCGCGACGAACAACTCAAGCAATGGTGCAACGTCGTTTGAGCGCTTACGTAACGGAGGAATGCTGAGCGTAAGTACGTTGAGGCGATAATACAAATCTTCACGGAACATTCCTGCTTCAGAAAGCTCGGCAAGGTTATGTTTTGTTGAAGCGATGATACGAACATCGACATGCATCTCATCTTCTGCACCGACACGACGGAAATTACCATCCTGTAGAAAACGTAACAGCTTGATTTGAAGGTGCGAACTCATTTCACCGATTTCATCAAGAAATACCGTCCCGCCATTTGCTTGCTCAAAGATGCCTTTGTGGCCTTGTTCATGATTAAATGAACCCGGCGCATGACCAAAAAGTTCGGTTTCTGCTACATCGTCAGGCATCGAAGCACAACTCAAAACTAGGAATGGCTTGCTCGCACGGCTAGAACGACTGTGGCAAGCTTTAGCAAGCATTTCTTTACCGGTCCCCGTTTCGCCCTCAATCAACAATGGTTGGTCAAGCACAGACAGCTTCTTAGCTTGGTTCATTAGTGCTTTATGACGGTTCGATATACCAACAAAGTGCTCAAAACCCAGAGGATTATGCAGCGGTAGTGCTTCTTCAATTCTGGCAACTTGCTGACTAGAGCGAATCGTCATTAGAGTACTCGCTAGAGTCGAGTTTTGCGCTTCGTCTCGGATATAAACGGGCATCAACTCTAGAACATAGTCCAAGCCATCAATCACAAGGTTTTCCCGCGTTCGACCATTAACACCTTCAGACCAACGAGAGAAACGAACACTTGGTAACAAAGCACCGATTTGAGTACCAATCACTTCTTGCTTGTGAAGGCCAAGCAATGAAAGTGCAGACATGTTTGCCATGTCTACGGCACCTTTAAGATCAATGGCAAAAACCGGATCGGGCAAGTTATCAACTAACGAGAGCAGCTCCGTATTGTGGCGCTCCATCGGCATAAACTGGATTTTACGTACGTCTTTCACCCCCGGAATACGGCGGATTTCAGCCATCAGCTCACTAAACGTATCAAAATCAATATCCGGGCAATTCAAATAGATAATACCGCTAATATCGATTTCGATACCACGCAAGTCGATGCTTTTAGACGCTAAAATATCGAGCAGTTCTCGGGTCAAGCCGAGTCGATCTTCACATAAGACTTCAAGACGCACTTAAAATATCCCAATTCACAACTGTCAGGAAAAGTTGACAGTAGTTTCTATCATGCTTGGAATGGCGTCAAGCAATCCTATCCATCAAAGTTGATATTCGTTACGGTTTCATCGTAATTGATGCAACTTTCGCCGCCACTGCCTTGCGTATGGTGCCCAACTTAACCTGACGGTCAGGATACCAGGGTAGTGGACGCAATAAGGTCATCGCTTTCAAGCCCAAACGTGCCGTTAGAATACCAACACCGAGTCCCTGCCCTGCACGAGCAGAAACTTTGCCAGCAAGATCCATCGACATCAAATCCATACTGGCATCAATAGCGAGCTCACTGGCACCAGCCGCCGCCATATTGACAAATACCGCTCTTAGTAACTTGATGCGAGAGGCATAACCCAGCTCTACCCCATATACCTTGGAGAGGTTGTCGATCATTTTGAAATTTCGCCAAGCCACCAGCAACATATCAGCGGCAGCCAGAGGGCTCACGGCGACTAGGGCCGCACACTCGGTTGCGTGCTGTGATACGATTTTCGTTGCCAACTTGTCTTGTTGGCTCACCACCATCGAGTCATACATATCAAGAATTTCAGCGTCACTATGAGCAGGGTTAATACTGTTCTGCCAACGATCAAAGCCCGGATTCTCTGCCATCACACCACTTTGCTCTGCTACGGTTTCGCAAAAGGCTTTCCCTTTCCCAACGCTCTCACTATTAACAAGTGCTTCTGCTTCTTCTTGAACACTAAAATGATTTCGTAGTTTTCGCAGTTTCCAAAGCTCTTTACCCATAGCTCCTAAACCAAGCGAAGCGATCGCAGCAATAAACCCCGTCCAGCTTAAGGCTAGCCAATCAGAAGCCTGAATTGCGGTTATAACCGAGTCCACCGCTTGCCAGCCAACCAGACCAGCAAAAGTTGCAAATGCGCCAGTCGCGAGCCATTTTCTGCCCGATTTTGGACGAATGACATGCTCGAGTTGCAATTCCTGTTCGGTCTCCTGGTGCGCTTCTTTAACTTCAACAGGTACAAATGTTTCTTTTTCGCCGAATGTTTGCTGCGCCGTCAATTCCGGTTGATTCGATTGCTGCTCTTTTTCCATTACCTTTTCAGAGAAAACTTGTTTTTGCTTCAACTCGCTCATTTCAATTTATCTCCAATCAGGTAATCCAATGCTTTGTCTAAGCGTATGTGCTTCACTGGCTCATCATTCGGTGAGGGCATCGGACGAAACGACGTAAAATCAAACCCGTTGTTTTGCCAATACGCTGCATTTGGTAGCTTTTTCGGCACCTCTCCGGGAAACATAGTCATCGGCTCACCACCCAATGTTGTTCCTTGTAACGCCGGGATGGTCTTATCTCCAGAGGAAATAAACCCCGTCGTGGTTGCTTGGATGGAAGCGATACTCATGCAGTTCATATCAATATTTTCGTAGGCTGCCGTTTGCCATGCTGGATGCACCATTTGTTGGAGCAGAGACACCAAATTTGGGTGCTGATCGGGCGTGATATGATCCGCTTTTGTAGCAGCAAACAACACTTTGTCGATTTTTGGTGAGAATAAACGACGCAAAAAGCTACTACGACCATAGCGGAAGCTATGCATGATCTGTTCTAGCGCTTGGCGCATGTCGTAAAACGCTTCATCACCAGCATTGAGAGGCTGCAAACAATCCACCAGTACAATCTGGCGATCGAAGGTCGCAAAATGATGCTTATAAAACGCTTTCACTACTTTCTGTTGGTATTCCTGAAAACGGGCTTCTAGCATCGCTAAGTTACTGCCCTTGGGCGCTTTGCTTTCTGAATCAACACGACACGGGAAAAACTGTAGCACCGGCGCGCCTGCTAGCTCACCAGGTAATACAAAGCGGCCAGGCTGAACCCAATGAAGGCCAGCGTCTTTACAAGAATGAAGGTACTCTGTGTATGTGTGTGCAACTTTCTCAAGTAGTTTCTCATTCACTTCTGCAAAGAGATCAACTTTCTCCAGTTCAGAAAGCCAAGCTTTGGCTAAATCGCCACGCTGGCCTTTAAGTGCATCAAACTGAGTTTGCGACCACGTTGCAAAGTCCATGTCCAATAAAGGCAGGTCGAGCAACCACTCTCCTGGATAGTCGATAATATCAACATTTAAAATTGCGGTTTTACTCAACAGCTTTTTCGTGGTTTTATTTGGTTTGTACTTGAGCGCTAAGCGAATCTCACTCACATCACGTGTCGGTACTGGCCACTGAGGTGGAGTCGCATGAATTTGGCTCATCGCCTCATCGTAAGCAAAGCGTGGCACCATCATATTCGATTGAGGCTCACGCTTCGCTCCAATAAGGCGCTTATCTCTAGCCGCAGTCAAAAGAGGCAAATTGTCATGGGTTGCAGTATGAAGAAGCTGATTCACTAATGACGTGATGAATGCCGTCTTACCGGCACGAGAAAGTCCGGTGACAGCAATTCGAACATTAGAGTCCATACCTCTGTTGATAAAGTCATTAACTTCTTTCTTTATTCTCTTCATTACGCTTCTTTATCTTACTCCACTTTAAAACAACGTTGTCAGCGACTTCGAATTTCGAGCTATGAATACTGTTCTATCTCGAATTCTATGAGTTTAACTTTATATACCTTAATAAAAGATGAACAAAACATCCGGCTTAATGCTGTGTTAAAAAAGAAAAGCCCCTGAGTGGTTCAGAGGCTTACTTAATCTACAGCATTAGTAACTCTATATACGCTGATTACTATGTTAAACAGGAACCCGCTTTCTTTAAGCCTAGTCGTCTTCGATTAACTTATAGATAACAAATAGAGCGATTTCTAAAATCAGCCACAACACACATGTGATGGTCACGTACTTTTCATCAAAGATGCTGATACCGTGAAGAATCAAGTCATAGCCAACAAAGCCACCTATCACTACAGCAAGAATAATTTGTAGAATCTGAATAAAACGAGGCATGCCGTCTCCTAATTATTGTTCGCATAACGTTTGATTGCTATGCCTAAAGGTTTATATCCTTAATTATATAGACAAAAAGTGCAGGTTTCGCTGCACTTTTGTCAATTGTTTGCTAGGTAAATCAGCACCTTGTCACATTCTCTCTACTGAGACGCAGCAAGATTGCCCTTTGCCTTATGCTTCCATCTCTTGAATTTTCACTTTCCAAGTGTCTGGACCGATTTGGTGCGCGTTAACACCATTTGAGTCGACAGCCACTGTTACTGGCATATCTTCAACTTCAAATTCGTAAATCGCTTCCATACCTAAATCTTCAAATGCGACAACGCGAGCTTTCTTGATCGCTTTCGCCACCAAGTACGCAGCGCCACCGACAGCCATTAGGTAAACCGCTTTGTGATTCTTGATAGATTCAACCGTTGCAGGGCCACGCTCAGCTTTACCGATCATGCCCATGATGCCGGTCTTTTCTAGCATCATGTCGGTGAATTTATCCATACGCGTAGATGTTGTTGGGCCAGCAGGACCAACGACTTCATCACCAACTGCATCGACAGGGCCTACGTAGTAAATGAACTTACCGTTTAGATCTACGCCTTCAGGTAGACCTTCACCGTTATCTAGCATGCCTTGAATACGTTTATGAGCAGCATCACGACCAGTCAGAATTTTACCTGATAGAAGAACCGTTTCGCCTGTCTTCCACTCTTGTACTTCTTCTTTAGTAATTGTGTCTAAGTTTACGCGACGCGTATTTTCGCCCGCTTCCCAAGTGATATCTGGCCAATCTTCTAGTTTAGGTGGTGCTAGCTCTGCTGGGCCGCTACCATCAAGCGTGAAGTGTACGTGACGAGTCGCCGCACAGTTCGGGATCAAACAAACAGGCTTAGAAGCCGCGTGCGTTGGCGCAGTTTTGATTTTAACGTCGACAACAGTCGTCAAACCGCCAAGACCTTGCGCACCGATACCAAGTTTGTTCACGCGATTGAAGATATCCAAACGAAGCTCTTCTTCTGCGTTTTGTGGGCCACGGTCAATAAGCTCTTGAATATCGATGTGTTCCATTAGAGATTCTTTTGCCAATACCGCTGCTTTTTCAGCCGTACCGCCGATACCAATGCCAAGCATGCCAGGAGGACACCAGCCCGCCCCCATTGTTGGTAGCGTTTTTTCTACCCACTCAGCAATATCGTCAGATGGGTTTAGCATCACCATCTTAGTTTTGTTTTCGCTACCGCCGCCCTTCGCAGCGATCTGAATTTCAACTTTATCGCCCGGAACCATGTTGATATGTACGACGGCAGGCGTGTTGTCTTTGGTATTAATACGTTTACCAGCAGGGTCCATAAGTACTGACGCACGCAACGGGTTATCAGGGTTCGTGTACGCTTGTCGAACACCTTCATCTACCATCTGCTGAACCGTCATGTCGGTCGAATCCCATTGCACGCCCATACCGATGTTGACGAAACACGTCACAATACCAGTATCCTGACAAATTGGACGGTGACCTTCTGCGGACATTCGGGAGTTAATTAGGATCTGAGCAATCGCGTCTTTCGCGGCTTGACTCTCTTCGCGGTGATAGGCTTTTTCAAGAGCTTGAACAAAGTCTAGCGGGTGGTAGTAAGAAATATACTGTAGCGCATCAGCGACACTGCTGATCACATCCTGCTTGCGTATTACCGTCATTACATGCCTCGTTATAGTTATGCTTCCATTATTGGCTTAGCTTCAATCGTGTTTGTTGAGCTTATTGCTCTTTTGAGCTTCGTTTTTTATAAACAATTGTCGAACGGCTGATATCGACACACGAAATGCTGAAGTTGCCTACTTGTAAACCATCTCAAAACCCTATGAATAGAGGGAGTTTGGCTATACAGAGGAATATGATACTCTTGCTGCCCATGACATGCCATGCAGTGAACGATCTCTTTGTCACAAATTACACAAATGAACAACATGGACAATCAATTCATTGATTTTAAAGCGCTGGAATACGCACCAGAGTTTGCTCTTCACCTTTTTTCTCGCATTCAACACCTACCTTGGGCGATGTTGCTGCGTTCTGCATCAGAAACGCATATCGATAGCCGCTTCGATGTATTGGTTGCCAACCCAATTGCAACGTTAGAAACCACTGCCGACAACACACAAGTTGAAACACCATCGAATGCCTATTCAACTCAAGATGACCCATTTGCGCTGCTTCATCAGTTGCAAGAACAGTGGCTTCCTCACGTAGAGTTAAATAAAGAATTGGATTTGCCTTTTGTCGGCGGTGCGCTCGGTTACTTCAGTTACGATTTAGGTCGCCGCGTAGAAACGATGCCAGAAGTGGCAGAAAAGGACCTCAACACGCCGGATATGGCGGTAGGTCTGTATGAATGGGCCGTTGTTGTTGACCACCAGCTAAAAAAAGCATGCTTAGTTGGTCAGAATATCGAGCAAGCTTGGCAGTGGTTAAACGAGCAAAAAGCAGAACAAACCGTTGACTTCGCTTTGTCTGGTGCTTGGCAGTCAAACATGACGAAAGAGAGCTACGCTACTCGCTTTGACAAGGTGCAAGAATACTTGTTGAGCGGTGACTGTTATCAGATCAATTTGGCGCAGCGCTTTAACGCACCGTATCAAGGCAGCGAGTGGCAAGCGTATCTGAAATTGGAGTCCGCCAACCAAGCGCCATTCTCAGCGTTTATCCGTATGCCTGAGTCTTCGATTTTGAGTATCTCTCCAGAGCGCTTTTTAGAGCTCAAAGATCGCGTCATTGAAACAAAACCAATCAAAGGTACTCGCCCACGCAGCGAAGATCCAACGAAAGATAACGCTAATGCCCATGACTTGCAGACAGCGGAAAAAGATCAGGCAGAAAACCTGATGATTGTCGATTTGCTGCGTAATGATATTGGTCGAGTTGCATCACCGGGTAGCGTTCACGTTCCAAAGCTGTTCGATATTGAAAGCTTCCCTGCCGTGCATCATTTGGTGAGCACCATTCGTGCAAATTTGGATGAACAATACGCTCCTGCGGATTTGCTGCGAGCGTGTTTTCCAGGCGGTTCAATTACGGGCGCACCTAAAGTTCGCGCAATGCAGATCATTGAAGAACTGGAGCCGCATCGACGCAGCGCGTATTGCGGCAGTATTGGCTACATTTCACGCCATGGTCGTATGGACACCAGCATTACTATCCGAACTCTTGTAGCGGAACAAAACAAACTTTACGCTTGGGCAGGCGGCGGCGTCGTGGCAGATAGCGATTGCGCCTCTGAGTATCAAGAAACGTTGGACAAGCTTTCAAAGATTTTACCAGCGCTGCAATCGTAGATTTCAACCGCGGACAACGTCGCTTTAATGCTATTGACGAAAACAATCTAAAATGCCTCCAGAACGGATAATGCCGCTCGTTTAACAGCGAGTGGCATATTTCTGTATCTCATCACCCTGCACAGCGACGAAAGAGCGTGATACAGGTTCTTCTATTCAAGCACTTTGTGGTCAAATTTGTTTCATTACCCGCTCATCGTGCTGCTACTAGATTCTTAGTCTCGCCAAGGCTCGCTAGAATGACCCAAAAAACATCGTTAAATGATCGGCATTATCCAGTGTGGTGCGTTTTTTTGTGTGTTTTATTTGCATGTACTTTAGCTTTTAGCCGTTGGCCAACAAACATACTTTTTAAGAGGCAGCGTCTACTGCTCAAGCCACTTACACATAATCTGTTCGATATCGGTTGCGGTGTACGGCTTAGTGAGGATGTCGTCCATGCCTGAATCAATGCACTTTTGACGCTCTTCGATGGTAGTGCCAGCGGTTAATGCAATAATTGGATGAGTAAAGCCACGCTCTCTCAGATACATCGTCGCCTCATAACCATCCATTTCAGGCATTCGGCAGTCCATGAATATCAGTTCGTAGTCTTTACTTTTCACCGCTTCTAATGCTTCTTTTCCGTTGGCTTTTAAATCAGGTGTAATGTCGAGTTTTTTCAGCATTTGAGTAACAATGACTTGATTCATTCTGATGTCATCAACCACTAATATTGAGCGTCCTGCTAAATCGCTTCGCTCTATGGTGACCAATTCCCCCTCTGCTGTGCCTTGTGCTTGCCCTTCATCAAGAGGAATAGCAACTTTAAAAGTTGTGCCTTTGCGCTCTTCACTCTCAAAGCTAATTTGACCTTGCATCAAATCCACGAGATTTTTACAAATCGCGAGACCTAAACCTGAGCCTTCAAAGCTGCGTTTCGCTGAGCGATCAACTTGGACAAATGGATCAAAGAGTGACGGCTGTGCTTTTATTGGGATGCCAATACCAGTGTCTTCAACCTCAAAATAAGCCGTGCCGTTAAGCCATTCCACCCGTAACACGACGCCACCCAAGTGAGTAAACTTAATCGCGTTTCCCACCAAGTTAACCAAAATTTGTGTAATGCGCTCTAAGTCACCGACTAAAAATTCCGGGATCCCCAGCTTTTTGTCGATAGAGAAATGGATGCGTTTTTCCGCAGCCTTAGCTGCAAATACACCCATGATGGCTTTTTCAAGTTCCTCCCAGGCAAAGACTTTATGTATGATTTCCATCATACCGGCATTCATCTTACTGAAATCAAGAAGATCATTAATGATAACTCTCAATAAGTCCCCTGATTGAGTCAGATTGCTCAAGTATTGACGCTGCTCTTCTTCTAATTGGGTTCGACTCAATAACTCCGCACTACCCAATACGCCATTGAGAGGAGTTCGCAGCTCATGGTTAATCATGGCGACAAACTCCTTCGTCGCTTTTTCTGATTCCTCAGCCCGCTTTCTCAGCTCGACCTCTCGCTCTAAACTTAAGTGTCGACCAATAACACCATGAACTAAGTCAGACACGAGCTCCATCTGTTTGGAAATAAAAGACTGATCGATTTGATCTTGCAACACAGAGAAAATCAACTCCCCAACCGTTTCCCCATCAATGATAACTGGCAAATGCAAATTCTCTCCCTGCCAATTAGGAGTGGTGAAAATCTCGTTGTTATGACGAAGCTGTAAGTGACCAAAGTGATGACGACGCAATGAGCTCAGCTTTGTAGCGTCAAGAAACAAGTAAGCCGCAGAAATGATCGAGTTAGAAGTGAGCTGCTCAATAAAGCTCGCTATCATTGCTTCATCGAACGTGCTCGATAAAAAAGTACGACCGAACTTAATCAACGTGGCATCAATTTGCTCTTCAAACTCAAACTTACGAAGATCCTTTTTAGATTTCAGCTCTAGCTTTTTCAATGCAACACTGAGTTGCTGGTTGGATTCATATAACTCTAAGCTTTTCTGTTCCAACAGCTGCTCAGCTGCTTTTCTTGATGCAACTTCTCGTTTGAGTTTCCTTTCTAATGAGGAACTTCCCGTCATATCGTTCTTATTGAGCCTCTAACCAAAAACGTACTTTGCTGCCATCTTCTGACTGGTTTTGATGTTTGATATGAACTACCTCACCAAAATGTGCAGCACAACCTTTTATCAATCCTAAGCATACGTGAGACATACATCTTGCGCTGTGGTAGTCAAATACCAATTGGGATTGGTTTTCACTAATGAAATCAAATTGCGGAGGGTTAGCATCAGGATAGAGCTTCTTAACTTCGACATGAATAAAGTCTTCAACATGGCGAACAAATTGAAACGTCGTTTCACACTGTTGCAAACTGGCGTGACTAGGAATAGAGCGAAGTAAATTCAAAAAGACGCACTCTCCAAACACCTCTTGCAGTTGCTCGGGGGGAACACCAGATACTTTACTGAGATTCACGATCAACTTAACCAAGTCTTTGTGATCGTAACTACCAACAGCGGTGTAAACACCTTCATCGTTAGAAAGGTCGAGAACTTGGTCTAACACATCAAGACCGAATTTCTCTTCCACTAACTCCATGAACTCGGTGAAAATAATCCCTTTCATTGGCCAATACTTGCCCTATAGTGACGTCCTAAAATAAAGAATGGTGTATAACCTTATAAGTTTCAAATTAATATGTTCAAGCAGAGTGAGACACACAACACAAAGAGGGAAAGTGCTGGCGAGTGTTTTAATGCGAATGCTTTATTTGGTAACCAGTAACGATAACGCCATACGCTTTGCCGTCTTTGAGTATAATAGATAATGGTTAGGCACGATAAATAAGGACTCAGTTTGGTTATCGACAAAACTCATTTACTACAGAACTTTCAATTTCGGCTTCCAACGGGCTACCACAAAGAGTCCCTTGCACGACTGAAATGGATGAAAGAAAAGTCCCTGAGAGATGCGGCAGTCTTAATCGGTTTTGTGGAACGCGATGACGGGTTACAAGTCATTCTGACTAAGCGTGCAGCCCACTTACGCCATCATCCGGGACAAATCAGCTTTCCCGGTGGCAAATATGAGCAGGAAGATATTCAGCTCGTGAATACCGCTTTAAGAGAAACCAAAGAAGAAGTTGGGATAGAAGATGAGCATATTCATGTGTTTGGTCAACTGCCTACACTACCAACGATTAGTCAATTTAATGTGACACCTTTTTTGGCTTTTGTTTCTCCGGAATATAAAACGCATATTGACCCAAATGAAGTAGAGTCAGTTTTTGAGGTTCCTGCCAACCATATTCTGAACCCCAAAAAATTGTATAGCACCAAATTTGACCTAAAAAGAAGCAGTCATCGTGTATTTGCTATCCCATATAGACAGCATTTCATCTGGGGCATGACGGCACAAATTATCGAATCAATGCAAAAACATATTATTTCACATTAAACAGTTGTTGATATCGGTGCTTTTATAGGCGCGATCATTATGCGCATCAATATTAATAAAACGTTGCTTCATAAACATTCATTCACATTAGATTAATTTTCCATTTTCACCGCAAACGCTTGCGGTGAAATAAATTTATACAAACAGCCCTATTGATAAGTTTTTCTAATTTAACTCATTAGCAGAAATCACGAGTAGCACATCATTTTCGTGATAAAAAGCAGGTTTTTGACATATCATTCAATAAGCGTAAGCAATAAATGATTTAGATCTAATTTTCCTAGTGTAAAATCTTGCAAAATTACTCCCGACTTATTTCCTGTTCCCAAAATGAGTAACTAAAAAATGAATACAACTACTTCTGCGGTTTCTACCGCACAATCGTCTAGTAAGTTTTCTTACAAAGACTTTACCTGGTGTCTGTCCCTTTTTGGTACGGCAGTAGGTGCAGGTGTACTGTTCCTTCCTATTAAAGCAGGTGCAGGTGGCTTCTGGCCATTAGTAATCCTAGCCCTAATTGCAGCACCAATGACTTGGTTCGCACACAAATCTTTAGCTCGTTTCGTTCTTTCTGCGAAAAACCCTGAAGCGGACATCACCGACACAGTAGAAGAGCACTTTGGTAAGACTGGCGCAAACCTTATTACGTTCGCTTACTTCTTCGCTATCTACCCAATCGTACTTATCTACGGTGTTGGTATCACAAACACAGTTGACTCTTTCCTAGTTAACCAAATGGGCATGGAATCTATTCCTCGCTGGCTACTTTCTGGTGCACTTATTGCTGCAATGACAGCAGGCGTAGTATTCGGTAAAGAGCTTATGCTGAAAGCAACTTCAGCAATGGTTTACCCTCTCGTGTTCATCCTACTAGCACTGTCTGTATACCTAATTCCTGGTTGGAACACTTCAATGATGGAAGTGTCGCCTGACTGGGGTGCAATGCCAGCTATCGTTTGGCTAGCAATCCCTGTTATTGTGTTCTCTTTCAACCACAGCCCAATCATTTCTCAGTTCTCTAAAGAGCAACGTCGTGTATACGGTGATGACGCAGTTAAGAAAACTGACACTATCACTGGTGGCGCAGCAATGATGCTGATGGGCTTTGTTATGTTCTTCGTTTTCTCTGTTGTACTTTCTCTGTCTCCAGAGCAACTAGCAACAGCGCAAGAGCAAAACATCTCTGTTCTTTCTTACCTAGCAAACGTGCATGAATCTCCACTGATCTCTTACATGGGTCCATTGGTTGCTTTCGCAGCGATCACCTCTAGCTACTTTGGCCACTTCTTAGGTGCGCACGAAGGTCTAGTTGGTCTAGTGAAATCTCGTTCAAAATCACCAGTAAGCAAGATCGAGAAGATGTCTCTAATCTTCATTGTAATCACAACTTGGATCGTTGCTATCGTTAACCCAAGCATCCTAGGTATGATTGAAACAATGGGTGCACCGATGATTGCGGCAATCCTATTCTTGATGCCAATCTTCGCAATGCAAAAAGTTCCTGCGATGGCTAAGTACAAAACTTCAGCACCTGTGCAAATTTTCACAGCAATCTGTGGTCTTGCTGCAATTAGTTCTGTAATCTACGGCGCTCTTTAATCATCTCTGCCCGTTGCAGTATGATTAATCCAAAAATATAACGATAAAATTAAGCCTCCCAACTCCCCTTGGGAGGCTTTCTTCTGAGGTAATCGATATGATTAGTGTTTTTGATATCTATAAAATCGGTGTTGGACCTTCAAGCTCACACACTGTAGGCCCAATGAAAGCGGGTAAAGAGTTTATTGATGATCTTCGTGCAATGGGAAAACTGCGCGACATCACTAAAATCACCGTTGACGTTTATGGATCACTATCACTGACAGGGAAAGGTCACCACACAGATATTGCTATCATCATGGGTCTTGCAGGCAACACTCCTGAGAAAGTTGATATCGATTCTATCCCGGGCTTTATCGCTCGTGTAGAAGAAACTGAACGCCTTCCTGTTGGCATGCACTGTCACACAGTATCGTTCCCACGTGAAGGTGGAATGAACTTCCACAAAACAAACCTAGAGCTACACGAAAACGGCATGCAGATCCACGCTTGGATTGATGACGAAAAGGCGTACTCAAAAACTTACTACTCTATCGGCGGTGGTTTCATCGTTGATGAAGAAAATTTCGGTAAAGAAGCTGAAAACCCAGTAAAAGTACCTTACCCGTTTACAACGGCAGAGGAACTGGTTAACCAATGCCACGAAAGTGGATTGTCCATCAGCGCACTAACCATGAAGAATGAGCATGCGCTTCATTCAGATGAAGAAACTCGTACTTATTTCGCAAACATCTGGCGCACAATGCGCGAGTGTATGGATCGCGGTATGAATGAAGAAGGTATTTTGCCTGGTCCACTGCGTGTGCCTCGCCGTGCAGCAGCACTTCGCCAGCAGCTACTTACTTCAGAAAAGACAACAAACGACCCAATGTCTGTTGTTGATTGGGTAAACATGTTTGCTTTCGCAGTAAACGAAGAGAACGCAGCAGGTGGCCGCGTTGTTACAGCACCAACTAACGGTGCGTGTGGCATCATCCCTGCGGTACTGGCTTACTACGATAAGTTCATCCAAACTGTGACTGAAAAAGATTACATCCGTTACTTTGCAGCTTCTGGCGCAATCGGTGGTCTTTACAAGCGTAACGCGTCGATCTCTGGTGCAGAGGTTGGCTGTCAGGGTGAAGTTGGCGTGGCATGTTCTATGGCAGCAGCAGGCCTTGCTGAGCTTATGGGTGGTAGCCCAGAGCAAGTATGTATGGCAGCAGAAATCGCAATGGAGCACAACTTAGGTCTAACGTGTGACCCAGTTGCAGGTCAGGTTCAGGTTCCATGTATCGAGCGTAACGGTATTGCGGCAGTAAAAGCAATCAACTCTACTCGTATGGCACTACGTCGCTCTTCAGCTCCAACTGTTTCTCTAGATAAGGTTATCGAAACCATGCTAGAAACAGGTAAAGACATGAACGCGAAATACCGCGAAACATCTCAAGGTGGTCTAGCAATCAAAGTGATTTGCTAACACGCCTTTCTGAATACCAATCAAAACCCGAGTTTATGCTCGGGTTTTTTTATACCCAAAAAACCTAGGAGAATACGTTATCAGGACAAGTAAAAAAAAACCTAAAACGTTGAATATATCCAAATATTATGGATATCTCAGTAAAAAATCACATCTCTTCCCTAGCTTTATTGATAACGTAGCCAAAAATTAAACTTGGAGCACATCAACACATGATTAGGTTTGAAATTGGAAACCAAATCTGCGTTTGCTTGTCCGAAAACGAAATATCTCTAGAGCTCAATCAGTCACTCCACCACTCCATTCCTGTCAACCCAAATGAGTACGCCATTCTGTCAACTATCGCCACATACGGCAGTTTAAATACGCCGATTAGTCAGCGGTTAATAGAAAGCAAAATCACTCAACAATACAAAATGACACTGCCTGAAAATGGCTTTAAAAACGCGGTGGCCGCTCTAAGAAAGAAATTTCGCAAGCTCACGGAAGAACATTTAACCACTAACAAAAACATTATCGAAAACATTCACCGGACCGGATACTTCATCCCTTTTACTATGCAAAACAACCATCAGAATGGCATCGAACATCAACAGAAGATCAATCAATACACAACCAATAGTCTTCGCAAAGCGCTTCGTATTTGCCTGCGTAATAAAAAGATCTATTCAGAAGCAATGTGGGTTGTGTTGATCACTGCGATCATTTTCTTTGCTATCTGTTACTACGCGATAAACAGCATCGTTAAACATAATTATCTGGATAACGCCTTCGAAATTGCAGAGAACCTTTCCCGCAGGAGTTGCTTTGCTAATGAAAGCGAACTGAAGTCACTATTTGATAATGTGAAGTTGGTGGAATCGAGCATGATGCTAGATCGTTTCAATATTCGATGCTTAGTCACTCCAGAAACCGTTGTCCCTGTCAGCAAAAAAGCCTTTGAAGAGTGGAGTAACAATAACAATTACACGACCCAATCATTTGACTTAAATAACGCAACTGTTTTGGTTCGTGTTAAAAACATTAACTTATCCGACAATGTTGAAAATCATATTTCACGTTTTTTTCTTTCCGGTATGAAGCTATCAACGAATACCGGAACGTCGTTAGAGATTGGTAACACCAATGAACGCTTTTTCAATTATCACGTAAAGAATAGTGGCTATAAAGAGGTGTATTACATCTCTGGACCGTTTCAAAGTATCATTCTACTGAGCTTACTTTTTCTCATTATACTGCGTCACCGCTCCCTACAAGCCTTTATGGCTTACTTGTGCGCAATTCGACAATTCAAAATAAAACTGGAACCGATTTATAACACTTCGGCACAAAAGATTGTGCACTACGAAGCCCTCTCCCGGTTTAAGGTAAAAAATACGCAACGGTTTATTGAAACACTGATCCGCAATGGATTGCTGCTAACTCATACCTTACTGGTGATTGATTCGATCTACACCAAACAAAAAGCGTTGCCCATCCCTATCAGCATTAACGTTTGTCCTTCTTTGCTGCGAGGGCGTAACTTTTCAATCCTATATAGAGAGCTATCTAATCGGGATTGCCGTTTGCTGACAATCGAAATCACAGAAAATGCATCGATGTACTATACCTCTGAGATTTATGGCAATGTCGCAAAACTAAAAGCTCTGGATTGTAAAATCAGTATTGATGACTTTGGCACCGGCAATAATAACGTGGCGCTTATCAGCAAGCTGAATCCGGACTACCTCAAAATCGACCGAGAATTTGTTATTGGCCTAAAATCTGATGATAAAAAGATAGAAACCTTGCGTCAGTTAATTGCTATGGGCAATACGTATCGCTGCACGGTCATTGTTGAAGGCGTAGAAACGGCAGACAGTGCTCACTTACTCACAACATTGGGCGCCTATATTCACCAAGGTTATTATTACCCTCTTCATTGCTAGCTTTTCTTCACTCGGTTAGTTACTTAAAATAGATTTAATACTCTATAAAAACTCGTGGTGGCATAACGGTATGCCGCCAATTTGTGATTGAGCGATGATTGCGATTAAACCCACCAAACTGAAAGATTTTTCAAGTTTGATGCAATTGGATGTGCAAGAAGAGCAAAAAGGATTTTTTACACCGTTTGAAATGGCTTATCAAAAACGTAGTAAGTCAGAGGCGTTCTTTACGATTTATTCTGATGACCTATTAGTAGGCTATCTTGTTATCGATAAAGGTTTCTCCCAACATGCGCCGTTTGCTAAACGATACGAACTGGAGCTTAAATACTTGATGATTGATCAACATTTCCAACGTCAAGGGGTTGGGAGTGAGGCATTGCGTAAACTCTTCCTTTATGCGTATACCATTAACCCTAAAAGCACCTCTCTTTGCGCCACTGTTCCACAAAGTCAGCAATACGCTATCAGTTTTTTTGATGCGTGCGGATTCATTAATACAGAGGAAACAACATTAGGTGATAATGAAAAAGAATGGATTCTACGACACCCATTAAGCTAGCTGGTGAAGCATAATCAAAATTGGGCCATTCAGATACAACAAAGGCAAGCTTCTCGCTTGCCTTGTTTAATGCTCAATAGAAAGTGACTTATTCGCCTTTGTAAATACAACCCGCTGTGCACGTTTCTTTGATTTCTACTTTACTTAGCAGTGGTAAGCTTGGCTTGAGCTGCTGCCAAATCCATTTTGCTAACACTTCGCTAGTCGGGTTCTCTAACCCTTCAATGTCGTTTAGGTAGTAATGGTCTAAGCGATTGTAAATTGGTTTAAATGCAGCTTTGATCTCTGCAAAATCCACTACCCAACCTGTATGTGGATCAACTTCACCTTCTACATAAAGACGAACAAGGAAAGAGTGTCCGTGCAAACGACCACACTTGTGACCTTCTGGTACGTGTGGCAAATGGTGTGCTGCTTCGAACATAAACTCTTTGTATAATTCTGTTTTCATCTTGATTCTCAGGCTTTAAAAAGACAGGCAATACTAAGGAATTCGCTGCCAAGAGACAAGCGTTACCCCATACAAGCGTAGCAAAAACTTCCGCTGGTTCCTGGCCTCTTTGCTATCACTCACACCAAAGCGCCGTATTTCTGTCACGCGCCAAACATTTGATTACACAGCACTCACATCACAATTACATATCCCCAACATGTGTGGGGTCACAATCATTCATTTCGTTGTTCGCAGTGCGCATTTGTGCACATTAATATTGTGCAGTTCGTTCCAATTACACTTATAAATTTATGCGCTCAACTATCACTTTTAAGCTCTTACTGGCGTTAATTGCTGTCTTCAGCTGCGTTCTAGCTGCCTCTACGGCTTACCAATACTATCAACAAAAAACCTTAATCAATGATGTTCTTAGTGAACAACTCCATGATAAGGCTAGTAATTATTTCGATAGCCTAAATATGATGATGCTTACGGGCACCATGTCGCAAAAAGAAACCTTACGTCAAAAGGCCCTGGCCCAAGAAGGCATTGAAGCAGTTCGCGTGTTGCGAGCTGATACTGTGACCAAACTTTACGGACCTGGGCAACAAAACCAGCAGCCTGTCGATGATATTGATCAACGAGCGTTGAATGGTGAACTGGTGATTGAACCAATCTCAGCCGATTGGGGCAAAGGGTTAGTAGTCGCACTACCAATGAAATCGAGCGAAAATTACCGTGGCACCAACTGCGTTTCTTGCCACGTTGCACCAGCAGGAGAAGTGTTGGGCGCGATTCGCTTGGAATACAACATGAATCATGTCAATTCAATGATCAGTAAACAGGCAATGTTTGCGATGGGAATAATGGCCGTAATCGCATTTGTGGGCTTCATCATAACGATGAGTTTGATTCAGAAAATCATTGTACGACCAATTCAAAGAACGTCGAAATTCATGTCGAATGTGAGCCATAGCAAAGATCTATCTCAACGACTGATGCATCACCAACAGGATGAAGTGGGCCAACTTTCTACAGCCATCAATTCATTCATGGACACGGTCTCCGAAAGCTTAGAACGTGTGCAAGACACCTCTCACTCACTTGCCGACTCCGCGAGTAAACTAACTGCTGTCGCGCAGTCCACAGATAAAGCGGCCAATAACCAACAGCTAGAGACCAGCGAAGTACAAAGCAATATCACCGATATGCTGCAGCAACAAACTGCGGTTGAGGACTCGACTAACAACGCTACTGTTTTGGTCAATCACACCGTTGATGTCGCCACTCATAGTGCAAGCCAAGCACACAACGTCAGTGAAGACATCAAACAACTAGTAAGTAACATTGATACTGTACGGGAAAAAATCAGCTCTCTAAACCAAAGAACCGAAGAAGTGTCGTCCATTCTTGTGGTTATTAAGGGTATTGCAGAACAAACCAATCTGCTCGCGTTGAATGCTGCTATTGAAGCCGCCCGTGCCGGAGAGCAAGGACGCGGTTTTGCGGTCGTCGCGGAAGAAGTGCGTAACCTGGCTTCTAGGACGGCTGAAGCCACTGGTAATATTGAACATATCATTTCTCAATTCCAGCAAGGAAGTGAAGAGTCATTAACTTCTGTTGATACCGTCTGCCAGTTTGCTCATCAACGCTCTGTCGATGTCGAGGCACTATCAGCCACAATGCATAACGTTGTTGACGAAATGCGCCAAGTGCTCAGACATGCAGAAGATATCCAAAACCAGACGCAAACCACATCTGATGTAAGTCAGCATATTCAATCTAAAATAGATGTGATCACACTGCATGCTAACGACACATCGCAATCAGCATCGCACACGCGTGATATTAGTGTTGATTTAGAGCATCTATCCGAACGTTTAGAGCAATTACTAAACCAATTCACACTTTCAGAGCACCAAAGAGTGAATAAATAGAGAGATTCTCCCCATCAAAACGAATATAAAGGTTGATGCGAGCGAATTGACAGGTAATATGTCTCGTTGAATCTGTAAAATGCTACCCAACTCAGCGCTTAGCTTGTTTTTTGAACAAAAATGTTATTAGACAAGTACTTTAAGCAAGCGTTGAGTTGAATTTTTACCTCAATGGAGAATATTGAAAACATGACTTACGCGCCTGTATCAGACGTATTGAAAGGTCAGCTAGCAGTAGACAGCGAAGTGACTGTTCGTGGCTGGATCCGTTCACGTCGTGATTCCAAAGCTGGAATCTCTTTCCTTGCCATATATGACGGCTCTTGTTTCGACCCGATTCAGGCCGTGGTCCCAAATAATCTTAATAATTACGAAGACGAAGTGTTAAAGCTAACGACTGGCTGCTCTGTTGAAGTAACTGGTAAGATTGTTGAATCTCCTGCAAAGGGTCAAGACTTCGAACTTGCTGCCACTGACGTTAAAGTGGTTGGTTGGGTTGAAGATGCTGAAACTTACCCAATGGCAAAAACTCGTCACTCAATCGAGTACCTACGTGAAGTTGCGCACCTACGTCCGCGCACAAACGTAATCGGTGCAGTAGCACGTGTACGTAACTGCCTATCTCAAGCAATCCACCGCTTCTACCACGAGCAAGGTTACTTCTGGGTATCTGCGCCGTTGATCACGGCTTCAGATGCTGAAGGCGCTGGTGAAATGTTCCGCGTATCTACGCTAGACATGGAAAACCTTCCTCGCACTGACGCTGGTAAAGTGGACTACAACGAAGACTTCTTCGGTAAAGAGACGTTCCTAACCGTATCTGGTCAGCTAAACGCAGAAGCTTACGCTTGTGCGCTAAGCAAAGTTTACACTTTCGGTCCTACTTTCCGTGCTGAAAACTCAAACACAAGCCGCCACCTAGCAGAATTCTGGATGGTTGAGCCTGAAGTTGCGTTCGCAGAACTGGATGATGTAGCGAAACTGGCTGAAGACATGCTCAAGTACGTGTTTAAAGCGGTGCTTGCAGAGTGTCGTGATGACCTTGAGTTCTTCGCTCAACGCATCGACAAAGAAGCAATCACTCGTCTAGAGCAGTTCGTTTCTTCTGACTTCGCGCAGGTTGACTACACTGACGCAATCCAGATCCTTCTTGATTCAGGTCGTGAGTTCGAATTCCCAGTTGAATGGGGTATCGATATGTCTTCTGAGCACGAGCGTTTCCTTGCTGAAGAACACTTCAAAGCACCTGTAATCGTTAAGAACTACCCGAAAGACATCAAAGCATTCTACATGCGTGCTAACGATGACGGTAAAACAGTTGCAGCGATGGACGTTCTAGCACCGGGCATCGGCGAAATCATCGGTGGTTCTCAGCGTGAAGAGCGCCTAGACATTCTAGATGCACGTATGCGTGAAGTGGGTATCGATCCTGAACATATGAGCTGGTACCGCGACCTACGTAAATACGGTACAGTGCCACACGCAGGCTTCGGTCTAGGCTTCGAGCGCCTAGTATCTTACGTAACTGGTATGGGCAACGTTCGTGACGTGATCCCATTCCCACGTACTCCTCGCTCTGCGAACTTCTAATCACTTTTTAGTGATATCGAATTAAAAAGACCTCCCATGTGGAGGTCTTTTATTTTGTACGAATGATTTTCTAGCAACCGGTGTATGCACTCTAGTTGTTATTTTCGTCGTCATCCTCATCTGCTCGCGCTGCGTATTTTACTCCAACCACACACAAGCCAAACATCACAAATGGGATAACGGCAGCAGTGTATTCCGTCCAAACCATATGAGAAAAAGATTTCGCCAATATCAAGTGTGCAAAAACCAACAAAAATGCGCTAAAAATAGCAACACCCATCAACCTAAGTTCATGCTTTACCAACTGCTTTTTCATTACGGCTCCTAACCTAAATGGTTGTCTGCCCATGATTGAAACACAGCTTCGGTATCGTCCACTGATACAGTTTGAGCAAAAAACAGGTAAACAGTTGGCTAATGAAGTAATTCTCCGACCGTCTTCACGGCTTGTTCTAATTCATCATTTACAGGTAACGATGTATTAAGCCTCAGGTAGTTCTCATAATTTGGAGCGACAGAAAACAACTGACCAAATGCTACAGTGATGTTCGCTTCCAATAACTTCTGATAAATCGCTTTTCCGCACTTTGTTTTCGGCAGTTCTATCCAAAGAAAATAGCCGCCTTCCGGTTGCGTGTAACGAATCGATTGGGGAAAGTACTTATCAACCAGTTCAATAAACGCCAATTGCCGCTGCTCAAGATTCTTTCGCAGTTTTCTAAGATGGCTATCATAACTATCGTTTTGCAAGTAATGCGCGATACCCTGCTGGATTGGTGCACTGCCTGACAACGTCGAGATAAGTTGCAGCTTTTGAAGTTGCTCATTGAAGCGTTTGTTTACCACCCAGCCCAGCCTATAGCCAGGGCAAAGGCTTTTTGAAAATGATCCACAATGCAACACGCGCTCTTGTGTATCAAAAGCTTTAAGTGAGCTTGGCTTTTTTTCAGAAAAATAAAGCTCTGAATACACATCATCTTCGATCAAGTACACATCGTATTTGTCAGCCAGTTCGACGATACGTTGCTTCTGCCCGTCACTTAATAAGGTTCCTGTTGGATTGTGAAAGTTAGTCATTAACCAACATGCGCGAACATCATTGTCGGCAAAAGTCGCTTCAATTTGATCCACTGAATGTCCAGTTAACGGATCCACCGTTATTTCTATCGCCTTTAGACCTAAACGTTCAATCGCTTGAAGTGCGCCATAAAACGTCGGTGATTCAACTACAACAGTATCTCCAGGCTGGGTCACGGCCTGAAGGCTCAAATTCAACGCTTCTAATGCGCCAGAAGTAACGACAATATCATCATGGGTAAACACCATACCTTGTTGGATGTACCGTTGAGCAATCAAACGGCGTAGAGACTCACAGCCCGGCGGCAAGTTATCCAATAACGTCTCTGCCCCCATCTTCCTGCCTGAGCTGGCTAGGTTGCGGTTTAGCGCTTCTAATGGGAACAATGCAGGGTCTGGAAACGCGGAGCCAAACTTCACCGCATTCGGTGAGGCCTGATTTTTGAGGTAGTCGTAAAGTTCATCGTTGATGCTAGAGCGATAAACGGAAGTGGCTGGAGAACTCGGTTCGAAGCGGTCCAACTCCGCAGTCACAAAATATCCAGACTGAGGTTTCGCTGCGACCCAACCTTGTGCTTCGAGCAGCTGATAAGCTTGTAATACCGTACCTGCGCTGACAGAATGGTTTCGGCTTGTTACACGCACTGATGGCAGCTTTTCCCCTGCTCTCCATGTATTTTGCTGAATCTGCGTTTTGAACAGCTCAGCCAGTTGACGGTATCGGTTCATGTTTCCCTCATTTCACTTACAGCCGCACCATAGCATACTTCGCGCCAGCATTCTGATATGGGAGTATTCAATTTAGCAACGTAATTTATCAAGCTTATCAATAGATATTTCAGCCACGAAGTGAGCGTTTATATCCCATACTTTGACTGTTACACACATATTGCCTCACATCTTTGCAATACCTAAAAGCCAAGGTTTTACGTTGGACTGAGTGCGTTAAACTCACTTCGAACTACTGTCTTTAAATCAGGAGGAAGCGATGAAAGTTTTTACAATGGACGATCTCTCGTATCGCGGAAAACATAAAGGTGTACATAGTTGGGACCATCCTGGCAGTACCACCCCTTATTATTGGCATCCTGATTGGCTGCATATCGCTGAAGATGCTTTGGGTGAGCACAAAAAGGCTGACCTTGAAGTCCCTGATGGAGAAACAGCTACAGAAGAGCATGCAAAAGCGGCGATTCTCAAACACTTGAATGACGAGTAGTTTAGGCTCTATCACCGTTCAAGAATAGCATTAGGTAGGCGAATCCATCGTTGTATGCTTTAAACACAAATAAAGCTAAAACCTGCCAAATAGTAAATTCTTCTGAATGAGAAGTACGCATCTTCTATAGCGTTCAAAGGGCAAAATAAGTCGATTGTTATCACATTAATTTTCATTACATCTGTTACATTTAAATAGTAATGGTGATGCACACCTCAACTCATGGATTATGAGAGAAAACAATAATGGCGAAATACAACGAAGAAGATATTAAATACAAAGGTGAATCCAACGGCGTACATTCTTGGAGCTCTCCTTCCGGCCAACCTTATTACTGGCATCCAGATTGGTTACACGTTGCAGAAGATGCGACGGGTACGCATCCGAAGCAAAAACTTGAAGTTGAAAAGACAGAAGTACCAACCGAAAAACACGCATTAAAAGCGATCTTAAAGCATATGAACGACTGGGCGACTGAAAAACTTTCTTCTAACCCTGACATCGAAACCAATGCGGTTGAGTCGGAAATCAATCTGAAGAAATAACCCCAACCGATATCCATACTTCTAACAGTAAACGCTCCACCTTTGGTGGGGCGTTTTTGTCTCAACAAATCCTCACTAGACAACTATAAACGCGTTAACGCAAAGCACTGAATTGAAACGATTGGGATGTGTGCAAAACTTCTCCAACCATGGCATAAATGCCCTTCAAACTCTGTGCCTACCAAACGTTTTCATGGCAAAAACTTTAGTTATGTTAGAATTCTGTTTCAAATCGCAACTTTTTTAGGTTTTCTTTTCAGTAACGGTTGTAACCAATATTGCTGAAAGGTATAAATGTTAGCACACCCCTTCGATTAACATGGATGAAGATTATGTTTGAAAAAGTAGTTGCCGCTCCGGCTGACCCTATTCTTGGCCTTACTGAAGAGTTTAAAAAAGATGCTCGCGCAGACAAAATTAACCTTGGCGTAGGTATTTACAAAAACGAGCAAGGCGAAACTCCCGTTCTTGCGACAGTAAAGAAAGCTGAAGCAGCACTTGTTGAAACTGAAAAAACCAAATCTTACCTAACCATCGAAGGCACAGCAGAGTACGGCATTGCAGTGCAAAAATTGCTTTTCGGCTCTGATGCAGAAATTGTAAACGAAAAACGTGCTAAAACAGCTCAAGCTCCGGGTGGTACTGGTGCACTACGTGTTGCCGGCGAGTTCATTAAACGTCAACTAGGCGATGTAAAGATCTGGATCAGCAACCCAACATGGGCGAACCACAACGGCGTATTTACTGCTGCTGGTATCGAAACGGCACAATACAGCTACTACAATGCTGAAACAAAAGACAAAGACTTCGATGCGATGCTAAACGATCTGCAATCTGCATCTGAAGGCGACATCGTGCTTCTACACGGCTGCTGTCACAACCCTACAGGGATCGATCCTACAGCTGAAGAATGGGAAACATTGGCGAAACTTGTCGCAGAGAAGAAATTGCTTCCTCTGTTCGACTTCGCCTACCAAGGCTTTGCTAAAGGTGTGGAAGAAGATGCAGCAGGTCTTCGTACTTTTGCTAAGTACAACAAAGAAATCCTAGTCGCGAGCTCTTTCTCGAAAAACTTTGGCCTATACAATGAACGCGTAGGTGCCTTCACGTTAGTAGCTGAGTCAGAAGAAGTCGCAACAACCGCATTTTCTCAAGTTAAAGCCATTATTCGCTCTATCTACTCTAACCCACCTGCACACGGCAGCGCTGTCGTGACTCACATTCTTGGCAACGCCGAAATGCGTGCGGAATGGGAAGCTGAAGTAGCAGAAATGCGTGACCGTATTCAAGAAATGCGTGAACTGTTTGTAGCGACACTAAAAGCAGAGGGTGTGGACGCAGACTTTAGTTTCATCGAACGTCAAAATGGTATGTTCTCTTTCTCTGGTCTTTCTAAAGAGCAAGTTAACCGCCTAAAAGAAGAGTTCGGTATTTACATTGTCGGTTCTGGCCGAATCAGTGTTGCTGGTATGACGAAGTCAAATATGGGCCCTCTGTGTAAAGGCATTGCAGCGGTTTTATAATCGACTGTCGCATACTTCATTAAAAGGAAAGGTCAGCATAAGCTGACCTTTTTTGTTTGTTTTAACTTAACGCCAAAAACGAACCCGTCCGATCTAGTAGACAAACTTCAAACTCAGCCCAACTTCATTGACGAAATCTGAGCTTTCACCGCTGTAATCAGTATCTCTAAACTGATAAAAAAGACCAGTGCCGATGACTTTATGCCATTGGTAGTTAAAACCGATCTTAAAATTGTTCTCATCAACGATATCACTTCGGTTCAACTCCACTTCAGCTGTCGCAATAAGCTTTTCACTGAGCAAGTAATTCACCCCAACAGTTACAGCTTGAATCAATTCGCTATCGGAAGACAACGTATTATCCGTTTTGTCGTCCGTCGCTTTCGCTTTGATTGCGCCTATTCCATATATCCCGTAGATATCGAATTGCTCCGTAACTCCGTAACGGTAACCACCACCAAACAAAAGGCGGTCAATGCGAAGAGTAAAATCATCCGGATGGAAAAACTGCGCTGAGTAATCAACATTAAACAACCAGTTCTCAGTAAACAAATAGTTACCACCGAGTCCAACTGTGGTCGCATTAGAGTTATCTAACCATTCTTCGTTTGTCGTTCCGGCACCAACATCCAAATGAATGTGTTCGTACCCAAATTTTTCTGCTTGGTCCATGACCGCTGCGCTTGATATCGCCGGCAAAGCAGCTAAAGAAACAAGCAATAAATTTCTCACCATTCGACTTCCTTTCATGAGAATTATCTAAACACTGTATTCCATCGCCTGAGCTACTTGGCTCAAGAAGAATAGCTTAATCTAAAGACGTGATAACGATCTGAAACAGCCAAAGATCTAATCAGTCATCACGAAGAAAACATATCGACGACGTCTTTTTCAATTGAGGTGACCATATAGTAGTAAAAATGAAGCTCCCTTATCGTGCGATATGTCAGAATCTTATGACTGAGCACGAAAATCGCGGTTCAGATAAGACTCTGTTTTAAAACTAAGTTAAGATTACTTTATTATTTGCGAACTAAAAGGCGCCTTCGATGGATGCAGAACTTCTCGAGATTTACAACTTTCTCGCCAAGTATCCCCCGTTCAATGAACTCCCTGAAGAAACACTAAACAAGGTGACAGAGAGTGTCGAAATCTCGTACTACCGAGAAGATACCCCCATCATCCATTTTGGAGACTATATCCAAGATTTATACGTGGTGCGAAGCGGTGTTGTTGAAGTTTATCGACGCAAAGGTGAGCTGTATAATCGCCTTGACGAAGGTGACCTATTTGGCCAGATGGGCATGCTCACCAATAACAAAGTCCGCTTTCCGGTAAAAGCCATTGAGGATACCCTGCTCTACTGTATTCCTGGTGACATTTTCCAAGAAATTTACGATAACTTTGATTCCTTTGCGGATTTTGTTGAAGTTGAAAATAGCGCTCGTTTACGCCAAGCCATTTCAGAAAACAAAGACGCCAATGACCTGACGACGTCGAAAGTGAAAACCTTGCTGACTGGCGATGCTCATACGATTGATCGTGGTCAGACAATCCAGCAAGCCGCGCAGCAAATGGCGAATGACAACGTATCGGCTTTACTTATCGTCGACCCAGATTTCGTTCGTGACGAAGACGATCCACAGTCCCCAGTACTTGGTATCATTACTGACCGTGACTTGTGTACCCGTGTGTTAGCTGAAGGTTTGTCCCCACAGGACGATGTGTCCAGTGTGATGACCACGGAGGTCATGTCTCTTGACCACAACGCTTACATCTATGAAGCAATGTTAACGATGCTGCGTTACAACGTACATCACCTACCAGTGGTAAAAAACCAATTACCAATCGGTATTATCGAAACAACCGACATTGTTCGTTATGAATCTCAGAATTCGTTGTTGTTGGTGAGTAGTATTTTCCAACAACAGACTATCGAAGATTTAGCCGTTGTTGCCGAAGAAGTGAAAAGCAGCTTCGTGCGTCTGGTCAATGAAGATGCCAACTCTCACATGGTGGGTAGCGCGATGTCGGTCATTGGCCGAAGCTTCAAACAGCGTCTGCTAGAAATGGCAGAAGAAGAGCTTGGCCCACCGCCAATTCCTTATTGTTTCCTTGCACTTGGCTCAATGGGACGAGATGAGCAACTGTTGGTGACTGACCAAGATAACGCCATCATTCTAGATGAGACCTATCAAGAAGAGAAACATGGTAAATACTTCGAAGCCCTAGCAAAATACGTCAGCGATGGGTTAGACGCCTGTGGCTACAAATATTGCACAGGCGATATTATGGCAACCAACCCACTGTGGCGCATGACTCGTTCAGAGTGGGAAGAGTGTTTTGCTGACTGGATTGATAACCCGAACCCGAAAGCACTACTCAACGCCTCCATCTTTTTCGATTTGGATGGCGTCTATGGCCGCTTAAAATGGGCAGAACAGTTAACCAGCTTTATTGTTCGTCGCGCTCGAAAGAACAACCGCTTCTTAGCGTGTTTGGCTCGTAACGCACTAAACAGAACACCACCTCTGGGCTTCTTTAAAGACTTCGTGATGGAAAAAGATGGCAGACACAACAACTCCATCAACCTCAAACGTCGCGGTACTGCTCCTCTGGTCGACTTAATTCGTGTTCACTCTCTGGCGGTTGGTTCACGTGCACAGAACTCGTTTGAGCGTCTTGACGACATTATTGATGCTGGCATTTTGCCAAAAGGTCGAGCACAAGACTTAAAAGACGCGTTAGAATTTATTTCCATGGTACGTATTCGTCACCAAGCGACGGATGTGGAACTAGGCATTGAGCCTGATAACAATATCGAACCGGAAAACCTCTCTGAGTTTGAACGTCGCAACCTAAAGGATGCATTCCAGATCCTAAGCAATGGTCAAAATTTCCTTAAGTTCCGCTACCAAGCGAACAAGAGCTTTAAGTGAGGTTTAGCATGATTAAAAAGCTCTTTCAGAAGCCAACCATTCAGTGGCCAACGAAGTTTGAACAAAAGCTGGAGATGGCGAAAGATGAGAATTTAATTGCGTTCTATAGCAACAAGCCGCCTGCTCCAGAAACACCTTTATCTGAGGTGGAGTTCGTGGCGTTAGATTTCGAAACGACGGGTTTGAATCCTGAAAAACATGACATCATTACTATTGGTTTGGTGCCGTTTAACCTGAAGCGAATTTTCCTACGTAACTCGCGTCATTGGAAGGTACGTCCACAGCGTGCACTCGATGAAGACTCAGTCATTATACACGGTATTACTCACAGCGAATTGATCGATGCGCCTGACTTAGGCGATATCTTAAGCGAGCTGCTACCATGCTTAAGCGGGAAAATCATTGTTGTTCATTACCGTCGTATCGAGAGAGAGTTTCTGGATAAAGCGCTCAAAAGCCGTTTAGGGGAAGGTATTGAGTTTCCTGTTTTAGATACGCTGCACCTTGAAGAAACGATTCAACAGAAACGTTCAGGCTCTCTCTGGGAGCGTTTAAAAGGGAAAAAACCAGAATCGGTTCGGCTAGCGCAATCTCGACGCCGTTATGGGCTGCCAGACTATACGCCTCACCATGCATTAACCGATGCAATTGCTACCGCAGAGCTACTGCAAGCGCAAATCGCCCATCATTACAGTGAAGAGCAACCCATCAGTGAGTTCTGGCTGTAATATACTTCACGCTTAATAGCGATCAAAAAAGGAGCCAGATGGCTCCTTTTTTACTTAGGTTGAGACAAGATTACAGCTTAAAGCGTTGAATCTCTTGTTCAAGTTCGTGTGATAGCTCAGACAGGTGAGCAGCTTGTTCTGCTGCTTGATGAGCTTCGACTGACAGCTCGTTAGACACATCACGAATACCTTCAGTGTTACGAGTGATCTCAGTGGTTACCGATGCTTGCTCTTCTGCTGCTGAAGCAATCTGCGTTGCCATATCACTGATACGCTCAACAGCAGTGTGGATTTGCGTCAAGCTCGCTGCAGCCGCATTGGCATCATCAACACTGGTATCAGCTAGACGACGACTGTCACCCATAATACCGACCGCTTTGGCTGTTGTGCCTTGTAGCATCTCGATAGTTTCTTGAATCTCTTGCGTTGAAGCATGAGTACGTTGGCTCAATACGCGGACTTCATCTGCAACCACAGCAAAACCACGGCCTTGCTCACCTGCACGTGCCGCTTCGATCGCCGCGTTAAGTGCAAGTAGGTTCGTTTGCTCTGCAATGCCTTGAATCGTTGATAGAATCGTATTGATGCTATTTCCGTGTGCTTCTAGCTCTTGAATCACATCAGTAGCAACTTGAACTTCTTGCGCTAAGTTCTGAATAGAACCTTGCGTTTGAGTTACTTGGCTAGAACCATGTGAACAAGCTTGAACCGCTTCTTCTGAGTTACTTGCCGTGCTATCAGCATTACCTGCAATTTCTTGTGTCGCTGCTGCCATTTCATTCACAGCCGTCGCCACCATGTTGATTTCATCTTGCTGGTAAGAGATACGCTGACTACGCTCCTCAGCTTGCTGTGCTGTCGTGCGTGCTTGCTCTGAAAGCGCAGAAGATACGTGGCTAAGCTTAGTAACCATTGTGTGCATGTTGCCAACAAAACGGTTGAAGTTTTCCGCCAGTTTACCTACTTCATCATCACTGCGTGGTTCTAGGCGTTGCGTTAAGTCACCTTCGCCAGATGCAATTTCTTCCAGTGCATTTGATACGCGGTTCAAGTCACGGAACAAGAAACCAACTAGCCAAGAAACTGCAAGAATAACCACAATCGTGATCGCCACAGCAGTGAACAATAGATCTCGTAGCAATACCGCATGACCTGCTTCTTCTGTTGCGCGATCCATTTCAATCGCAAACATCCAATGCGTACCAGGAACTTTATTGAAGTAGTAAAGCTTCTCTTTTCCTTTGATTACCGTATCTTCGATACGACCTTCATCGGCGGCACGCTCAATTGCCTCTTCTGAAAAATCTTTTAGAACACTGGTGATAGGCTTAAGCGTCAAGCTTTTATCTGGATGCGCTAAGAAGGTGCCTTCATTCATGTCGATTAGCATCGCATGCGCGTTTTCACCTGCATCTAAGTTAATTACATCGCTTATAAGCTGATCGATCAGTACGTCCGCACCAACAACACCAACAAACTGACCATTTTTCATTACTGGCTCAGCAATGGTCACAAGTAGTGCATTCGTGATTGCGTCTTGATATGCGGCTGTAATGATTTGCTTACCCGCGGCATCAGCATCCTTGTACCAAGGACGTGTGCGAGGGTCATAATCAGCACGGTTACGCTCCGGATGAGAGCGGTACATATCACCGTTTGGTGTACCAAGGAAGATGTCATCGAAGCCACCAGCCTTGCGAGCTTGTTGTAGGAAAGGAACAACGTCTTGCTCGGTCGAGTAGTCGTTGAACGCAGTGGCAATATCTTTACGGATATTGACCCAATCAGAAATTCCCTCTGACGCAGTAGTACTAAGACTTTGCGCACGTGAATAGACACCTGAACGAGTCTGATCAAATAATTGACCAGCCGACAACCAAGTAAGTGCTGTTGCCATCACAACAACAGCAGAAAGGCTTGCGCCTATAAGCTTTTGTTTTAATGATAATTTCATATTTATAGTTTTTTGAGTTGGGAGAACAGTTAAGGTGCATGAATATTACACACTTTTTTACGACTATTCACTAATTTTTAAAAAACAAAATAGCACATTAACTCTTTGTAAAATATGAACTTTCATGTGTCATTTTTTTGTCTCGAGCGTCATAAAAACCGCACAAAAAAAGCCAGCAAATCGCTGGCCTTTTGATTAATTGTTAGTCAGACGGTTTTATAAAATGCCGAATTACTGACGCTCAGTTCGCATACCCATCAATAAGCTCACACACATTGCAAGCAGAATGAAGGTAAATGGCAATGCTGTAGAAATGGCACCGGCCTGAAGAGCTTGAACCGCCTCGGAGCCACCAATCCATAGCAGAGCAACCGCAATTGCACCTTCCATGAATGCCCAGAAGACACGTTGAAGTACAGGAGCATCGACTTTACCACCTGCCGTGATACTGTCGATAACAAGTGAACCAGAGTCAGAAGACGTAATGAAGAACACAAGTACCAGAACAACAGCGATGATAGAAAGCATGCTACCAAATGGAAGAACATCAAACATTTGGAACATAGCAAGTGATACGTCAGTCAAGCCATTTGTGCCCAGCTCACCTACTTTATCAACAACTTGCTCGATTGCCAGACCACCAAATACAGACATCCAAACAACGGTAACCGCAGTTGGAACCAGTAGAACTGCTGTGATGAACTCGCGAACGGTACGACCACGAGAAACACGCGCGATGAACATGCCTACGAATGGCGACCATGAAATCCACCAAGCCCAGTAGAACACTGTCCAGCCTTGGAACCAAGCTTCGTCCGTACGACCAAACGGGTTACTTAGTGGGATGATATTCTCTACATATGCCATAAGTGTGGTTGGAATCGAACCTAGGCTCGCCGCCCAACCGATAAGACCAACAAGGAGAAGTAGCAAGAACGCCACAACCATGTTGATGTTACTAATGACTTTAACACCACCATCGATGCCGCGTACGACTGAAACAACAGCAAGTAAAGTCACCACGGTAATAACGACGATTTGCAGACCTAGGCCTGGCTCAACACCAAATACGTGATGAATACCACTTGCTGCTTGCTGCGCACCTAGACCTAGGGATGTAGCAAGACCAAATAAAGTCGCAAGCACAGCCAGAATGTCCACAATGTGGCCAGCCCAACCCCATGCACGATCACCCAGAAGTGGGTAGAAGATCGAACGCATAGATAGCGGTAAACCTTTGTTGTAGGCAAAGAATGCTAAAGAAAGTGCTACAACACCGTAAATTGCCCATGGGTGAAGGCCCCAGTGGAACATCGTTGCACCCAGTGCCAATCTCGCGGCTTCTGGTGTATTTGCCTCAACACCAAGTGGCGTTTCATACCAACCGGTGAAGTAAGCGACAGGTTCTGCAACACTCCAGAACATTAAACCGATACCCATACCAGCTGCAAATAGCATTGCAAGCCATGACATAAACGAGTAATCGGCAACAGCGTCTTTACCACCTAGTCGGATCTTACCCATTGGTGAGACGATAAGCGCCAAACAGAAAATAACGAAAATGTTACCTGCAATAATGAACAACCAATCGAATGAACCAATAATTTTCCACTTCAGCCCATCAAGTGCCGTCTTTGCGGTATGTGCATCTAGAACTAATGCAGCGACAAGAAACAGCGCAATTAAACCTGCACTAATACCAAAAACTGGGTTATGAACATCAAAACCCCATTTTTGAACGTTGTCCTGACCTACCGTATAGTCGGTACTATCGATACTGTACTTATCTATACCCTTTGTCATCGTTCCTCTCTATTTTTGTAGTGTTTTTACGTACCAAACAAAAAAATCTTTCGAACACGATACGTTTTGCATTCCGTGAAGGCGCAAGATCCTATCATTTGACACGTTTTTGTCTATCTTTTTGCTATTAAAAAATCCAATAACTTACTTTTCACTGTGTGGTTACGGCCTTTGATAGAACAAATCACTACTACAATAGTTAGACCACAAACATTTATTGCTATAATAATTTTAGCTCTTCTTATTTTGTCGAAAAGGCGCGACAAAATGGTATTGAGGACACGGCGTAAAATTGTAGAGGTAATTTTTGATTTCCCCCCTTTAAATAAGGGCGCATTTAAGTTAGTGTCGCCTCGATAAATGTTCCCTACAGACTGGATGAATAAATTGGAAAAGTACGAAGAAGTATTGGTCTCGATTCGTCAGATCATCCGCGCTATTGATTTACATTCTAAAAAGCTGAGCAAAGAGTCTGGATTGACTGCTCCACAGTTGATTTTGATGCGCGCTATCAATGACTTAGATAACGTGACGATTAAACAGTTGTCTAGCCACACTAACATGAGCCAAGCGACCGCAACGACCATTCTAGATAGACTAGAACGAGGCCAGTTTGTTGAGCGTCAGCGCAGTGTTCAAGACAAGCGTAAAGTGCATGCTGTACTTACGAGCAAGGGCCAAGAAGCCTTAAAACAAGCACCAACGCCGCTGCAAGAGCACTTCATTAATCGATTCCAAAAATTGGAAGAATGGGAGCAATCCCTTCTACTATCTTCCGTTCAACGCATCTCGACGATGATGAATGCAGAGGACATCGATGTTGCTCCAATGCTAGAGCTTGGTAGCATTACCAAAGCCGATTAGTTTCGCTCCCACGTGCTCGCTTTTTGCGGGCACTACTCTCCTACTCAGTCAACCCAGTTTCAAACGCATATTTTGCTAACTCTGCCGTCGAATGTAAGTCCAACTTGTGCTTAATGTTATGGCGATGCGTCTCTACCGTTCGATAACTAATATTGAGTAAAGTGGCGATTTTCTTGCTGCTGTTTCCTTGAGCAACTAATTTAAGTACCGCTTCTTCCCTGCGGCTGAGAGGATTCGTTTTTTGCGTGGCAGGCACCACTTCTTGGGTAAAGAGTGTTTGTGTGACGGATTCACAGAAATACGTCGAGCCTTGGTTAACCGTTTTTATTGCTTGCACCATTTTCTCGGCCGAGATTTCCTTGAGCATATATCCTACGGCACCAGCTTGCATGACCTTCATGATGTACTCGCGATTATCGTGCATGGTCAACATAAGTATTTTGCTCTCTGGGCGAGCTTCTTTAATCACACCAGTCGCTTCAATACCGTTCATTATTGGCATGCTGATATCCATCAATATGACGTCCGGTTGCAAGTGCTTTGCGACCTCTATCGCTTCCAAGCCATTGCTTGCTGTACCCACCACTTCGATGTCAGGCTCTAACTCCAAACGAGCCATGAAGCCATCCAATACCACTTGATGATCATCGACAATCACTACACTAATCGGTTTATCCATAAACTATTTCATCCAAATTAAGCAGCACAGTAATCTCTGTTCCCAAGCCAAGCTCACTCATTAGCTCAAATTCACCACCGATGAACTCTACACGCTCTTGCATGTTCCTTAACCCAATCCCTTGTTGGTGCACTGCTTGGTTAACCACAAATCCAACGCCATCATCACGTATGAGTAATTGCAGCATATTGCCCATTTTTTGCAAAGTAACCGTTACTTTTTTCGCTCGCGCATGTTTTTCAATGTTATTCAAAGACTCCTGAGCGACGCGATATAGCGTCGTTGCGACTTCCGAAGTCAGTTTGTGCTGCTGAGTATCGAAATTGCTCTCGATATCAATCCCGGAATGGGAATGAAAATCCTGTAGCAAGGTCGTCAGTGCTGCTTCTAAACCGATATCATCGAGGGCGCTTGGACGGAGCTGATGAGAAATATGCCGCACCTCATTTATCGCGGTGACGAGCGATCGTTGTGATTTATCTAAGTGGGATTTGAGTTTTTCGTCTTCAAGTCTATGACTCATTAAGTCTAAATGACATTTACTGGAGACTAACAACTGATTGATTCCATCGTGCAGTTCTCGCGCTAAATGCTTTTTCTCATCTTCTTGGAACATCACGGTTTTATGTGCCAATTCTTTCAGGTTCTTATCAGCGAGGCGATGCTCGTGCAGATTGATCGCCAAAGTGAGAACAATGATTACAGCAACGGTCACCGCTAAGATCACGACGACTGAGAAAAATGTCGTTTCGATATTTTTGTTCACTGCCGCGCGCATATTGGCGACTTCTCGGCTGACATCCTCAATATACAGCCCAGTCCCTATCATCCATTCCCACTTATCGAGCCATGCAGCGTAACTAAGCTTAGGGACAACTTCACCTGTAGATGGCTTTTGCCACAGGTACTGATGAAATCCACCACCTGATTGCGCTTGATACAATAAAGCTTCGATTAAGCGATCGCCATTTTCGTCTTCAAGATAGAGTAAGTTTTCCCCGACAAGCTCCGGAAGAACTGGGTGTACAAGGTTGGTACCATATTTATCATAAGCAAAAAAATAGCCGTCCGACCCATAACTCAAACGATTTAAAATCGCTTTCACACGCGTTTTGGCAACACTCTCTTCTAAAGTCGGATCGTTGTAGATGTAAGAAATGGAGTCAAAAGCGACGTCGACTGTGTCTTTAAGCGCCGCTTCTTTTGATTGGATCAGGTTTTGATGAAAGATCTCCACCTCCCTTTTGCCAAGGGTCTTGGTTTGATAGATAGAGATCCAGCTGATACTCGCTGACACCAATACCACGGGTATCAGTGTCAGCAGAATTAACTTTGCTTTGAGAGGCATCCCTTCCCTCCATGAAACGCTGCCTTTACAGCTTACTATCTTAGCAGTACAAACGAATCGATTGTGTCTGCATAGACATAATTAACAGCTTAACAACTTGTCTCAAAAGGTAAAAACTCTCAGTTCACAAAATCTCTTTATTATCGAGTGATTAACTCATACCGTAAAAACCTGGGAAAAACAGCAAAGACGCCAACACAACAATCTGAATCGCGATGAATGGCATCACACCTTTGTAGATATCTCGCGTAGTAACCCCTGCTGGAGCGACACCTTTTAGATAGAACAAACTAAAGCCAAATGGCGGTGTGAGGAACGACGTCTGTAAGTTCATCGCAATAAGAATCGCAAACCACGTCATATTAATGCCCATCAATTCAGCGACTGGCGCAATAATTGGCACGATGATAAAACAGATTTCAACGAAGTCGATAAAGAAACCTAAAATCAGAATCACCACCATGGTAATAATAAGGAATCCCCACTTTTCACCCGGCAGTTCTAACATCCACTCTTCAACTAAATAATCACCACCAGTGTAGGTAAATGCCATTGAAAAGGCGGTCGCACCAAGTAAGATCGCAAAGACCATTGCGGTTACTTTAACTGTCTCTTTTGATGCATCATAAATCATCGACCAACTAAACTGTTTATACAATAGTGATAAAATTATCGCACCTGCACCGCCCAGTGCCGCTGACTCTGTTGGTGTTGCAATCCCTGCAAAGATGGAGCCCAATACCACGATGATCAATGCTAAAGGTGGCAATACAGCTTTCAGTGCGGTGAGCACTTCTTGTTTACGACTGATCGATTCATCGCGCTCTATCGCCTGTGCGGCTTGAGGGTTCAACTTCGCGTAGATGAGAATATAGATCACATAGGCGCCAACAAGTGTAATACCGGGCCAGATCGCAGCTTGAAATAGGTCCCCTACCGGTACGCCAAGTACATCACCCAACAAGATCAACACTATAGAAGGTGGGATAATTTGGCCCAACGTGCCAGACGCACAAATAGTCCCACACGCTAAACCTTTGTCGTAATTGTACTTGAGCATCACAGGAAGAGATATTAAGCCCATCGCAACAACTGATGCGCCTACCACACCCGTTGAAGCTGCAAGCAATGCGCCAACTAACACGGTAGAAATAGCGATACCACCGCGAACGCCACCGAACAAACGCCCCATTGATTCTAGTAGCTGTTCAGCAAGCTTCGTTTTCTGTAGCACTAGCCCCATAAAAACGAACAGCGGTACGGCCATTAGCACCGTATTTTCCATAATGGACTGAATTCGATATGGCATAAAAGCAAACATCTCGATGCCTTCAGCCCAAACACCAAAAATCAGCGCGATACCACCAAAAGTAAAGGCAACGGGAAATCCCAATAGAAGCGCAAAGAGCGCAACAAAAAACATCACTATACCGATCATAATGACTTCCTTTTACGACTTACCGTTATTACCGGCATAGATGAGATGAGGGTTGACAATTTTGTTGATTGAATGAAGTAACAATCCAATACCACTCACCGCCATAAAGAAAAATGACAGCGGAATCATCGCTTTGATAATCCAACGATATGGTAAGCCACCTGGGTCACCAGACGTCTCGCCTAACGCGTAACTTTCCTTAGCGAAATCAACACCAAACCAAGCTACCAGTAGGCAAAAAGGGAATAAGAAAAATAGTGTGCCTATGATGTCGATGATGGATTGTGCTTTGTAAGATAAGCGTTCATAAAAAATGTCGACGCGAACATGGCCACCGGACTTAATTGCGTAAGGCACACCAAGCAAGAACACGGCAGAGAATAGATGCCATTCCATTTCTTGGAATGCGATAGACACATCATTAAACACGTAACGCATGACAACGTCGTACACAACGTTTGCTAACAACAAAATAAACAGGATGCTGGATAACCATCCGAGGAAATCGCTAAAGCGGTTAAATAATCGCTCAATATAAATAAGACTTCTCATTCCGAACTCCGTGGAACGTTTAGATGCGCTCCGCTATGGTGCGGAGCATTCATTATGAAGTTTTCTTGGGCTTCGATAGCAGGCTAAACCTCTCGGCATCGCCTGCTTCATAACGTTATTGTTGAGCTTGACTGTTTAAGTACGCTCGGTGCGAAATATCTGACCATGGTCGAACTTGATTCATATAGTTCGCTTGCGACTCTTGAATCTCTTTCGCCAAAGCATCTTTTTCTGCATGTTCTTTCAACAAACGATCGTTTGCTTCTCGCAACGCAGCTACTACTTCAGGTGGGAAATCTTTTACTTCAACATTTGGGTATTCAGACTTAATAGATGCCCAGTTTTTGCCGCTTTCGTGTTTCGATTGCGTGTACATATCGTAAGCGGCCGTTTTCATGGCTACTTGCAAAATCGCTTTTAGATCATCAGGTAGACGATTCCAGGTACGCTTGTTAACGAGGAACTGAAGCTCAGTCGCTGGCTCATGCCAACCTGTGTAGTAGTAAGGCGCGATTTTGTGGAAGCCCATACGTAGATCCAGCGATGGACCAACCCATTCCAAGGCATCAATTGTGCGACGCTCTAGAGAAGTATATAGCTCACCAGGGGCGATATTCGTTGGCTTGGCACCTAACTCAGCCAAAATCTCACCAGCAAACCCTGGGATACGCATTTTCAAACCCTGTAAGTCCTCGACGGACTTGATCTCTTTTTGGAACCACCCGCCCATCTGAGTATCGGTATTACCGCCAGGGAAAGACATCAAGTTATGTGGAGAGTACACTTTTTCCATCAGCTCCATACCACCGCCGTAGTAAAACCATGCATACTGCTCAGTTGGCAACATACCGAAGGGCATAGAAGTGAAGTAAAGTGTGTTTGGAACCTTACCCTTCCAGTAATAAGACGCTGAGTGGCCCATGTCATACTGACCCGACTTAACCATATCAAACACCCCAAAAGGCGCTTTATGCTTGTTTGCGGAATCAATGCGGATTTGCAAACGTCCGTTGGACATCTCTTCCGCCATTTTGGCCATGTTTTTTGTGGTATCACCAAAAATTGGGAAATTAGGCCCCCAAGTTTCAGCAAGCTTTAAACGATAGACTTTTTCAGCAGCGTTTACAGAAGTCGCTGCGAGTGCCATCGCGGCAGCGACAGCGGTTGTTTTGAGCACTCGTTTTAAAGATTTTTGGATTAGACTCATCGTTCACGTCCTTTATCACCAAGGTTATTGTTGTCATCCATTTCATTAGGATTGGCTGTATTCGGTATAAAAGATGTAACAATGTTGTCTAATGCGAAATGGGCATGAACACGGAAGCGAGTAATTCATCAATAAGGCATTAGCCTAAGGTATTACGTACAAGTACGTAGGACAATCGTCATGACAAAAGACTGTTAATAGCAAAATCAATAAATTATATTTTTATCTATGAATAAAAATAAAAGACAATACGTACGTATTTTTCTGCCAAAAAATTTACATAGTATTTAAGAAAATGTGACAAACCACTTATTGGTAGTGTTAAAGTCAGTACTTAATGCATTATTTCCAATACCAAGATAAAAAAATACCTCGGCATCGGCCGAGGTATTCAATCCAGAACGGTAGCGGTAATTAAACTGCTTTGTAGATAACTTTGTTACCTGCTAACTGCTCTTTTTGAACTAGGTTTTCTTCAAGAAGCTTCTTTAGTGCGCCAGTAGCCCATGATGCCGCTTTAGTATCTTCTTGACCTGCAGCTAGACCGATGCCTTTAGGGTTAATACCTTCAGCATTCGCCATAACGATGTCTAATACTTGTTGTTGCTTAGGAGTAAGGGCAACATCAACTGTTTTCACTGCAGCTACTTTTTTATCAGCTACTACTTTCTCCGCAACAGCTTTTTCAGCAACAGAAGGTGCTACTGCTTTTTCCGCAACAGGCTTCACTGCTTTAGGTGCTGCAGCTAAGTTTGCTACTGTCGCTTTAATGCGTTTTTGCAGTTTCATCTGCACTTTACGCTTATGAGCAAGTCTCATTGAATATTTCTCCAGTTCACTGCATCTCAGCAGGGATGAAAATTTGAAGCGCGTTTTATACCAAAATTCACAAGCAATTTGTAGGTTTTAGCGGCGAAACGCGATGAAAAATGCGCTCAAAGCATAGAACGTCTACTATTTAATCAGATATTTTATGAACGGATTTATTGAATACTGGGTATAAAAACAGAGGTTTGTTTTATTTTAAATGCAAATCAATGCACATAAAGCTACCCACTTATTTTTGGACAAGTATTCGATGAGGTTATAAGCATGGAAACGCTGCACCTAACAAATTCACATTTCAAACCCGACTCCCCTATCAACAGAATACTTTTGTTGCTCGTTGCACTCATCACTTTGTTTTTGGTTGCCATTTCTCCGGGATGGAAGCAAGCCATGTTGTCGGTCATTTTGATGTCTGCAATCGTTGGTTTCGCCATCTTGATGATTAAGAAAAGCCAAGTCACTTTTACGCTGACAGCTTCTCACTTTCAGCAACACCTTTTTAAAGGAGGTTGGGTCGTCAGATGGCGAAATATTGAGTCAATCGGTATTTGTAGCTACCAACAGGAAGGGTGGCACCAACCGCTACCTTGGATCGGTATTCGTCTAAAACACTACTCACCCTACTTAAATTCAATCTGCCCTCGTATAGCGACAGAAATTCTCCTCAGCCAGCGAGCACTGCTTTACTTAGGCGCGAAACAAAATCAGTGTGAAGATAAGTTTGAGGATATGGTGCTTGACCCTAAACCGTATATAAATAGAGATGGGATTGAGTACAAAGGTTTGTTAGCGATGCTCGCCAACCGGATGAAGTATCAGAGAGGTTTCTACGGCTACGATCTATTTATATCAGCAAGTGATCTAGATCGTGAGGCTGAGGACTTTGTGGGACTGACTCGGCGATACTTAGCTGCCGCCGAGCCAGAATAATGCTTAGTACACGCACTTTTAGTAAAGCGGCATCTCGTCAGCAACGAACGGGTTAGTTTTACGCTCGTGACCGAAAGTCGATTGAGGGCCGTGACCAGGGACAAACGTGACATCATTGCCTAAAGGCCACAATTTCTCTTTGATAGAGCTAATCAACGTATTGAAATCGCCTTGTGGGAAGTCAGTTCGACCAATGCTACCGTTAAACAAAACGTCACCCACAAACGCTAAACGCGCTTCTTCGCTGTAAAGCACAACGTGACCAGGTGTATGACCAGGTGTATGGAATACGTTCAGCACTTGATTACCGAAAGTGACAGTGTCACCCTCATTTAGCCATTGGTGCGGTTCAAACGCTTCTGTCAGCGGGAAACCAAACATTTGGCTCTGACCTTCCAAACCTTGCAACCAGAAGTTATCTGCCTTGTGAGGGCCAACAATCTCTGTACCGCCAAGCAGTGCAGACAGCGGCTGCGTGCCACCTACGTGGTCCAAGTGACCGTGTGTTAGCACTAGGTTTACCACGTCAACACCCAGCTCTTTGATGAGCATAGCGAGCTGCTTTTCATCGCCGCCTGGGTCAACCACAATACCTTTCATGGTTTCGTCACACCAGACAATAGAACAGTTTTGAGAGAAAGATGTTACTGGAACAACTTGGTATTTCAGAGCCATAGATAACCTATACCGAATAAATTTGCGTGAAAACTGCCGCAACTATGACACTAAGGCCTAGCGACTTCAAGCTTTGAACTGTGGGTAATCGACGACGTTCTGAGACTAGAAACCTTGTCTCAACTAGAACTACCAGGAACGAACAGCTCCCGTATCGATATGAACAAAGTTACTACCTGGATAATAACCCACGCCACCGGCTTTTAGGCTTAATGCAGCATCACGAACCGTTGAAAGCTTCACGCCGTCTAAACGAAAATCAATGGCCTTCCCTTCCATGTGCATGCTCTTTTTCGCTACACGAGAAGCCCCGTTGCGCAGCGAGGCGTTAGTGGCAGGAGAACGGTAACCTGAAATGACGATCACCTCTGCTTCTGTACCAATTAACTTTTGAATTTGGCTTATTTGATCGAACAAGCGTCGATCCATCGGATGAACCTCATTTCGTCGATGGTCTCGACAAAACTCATTCAGCCTTTGCAGTTCATCATTAATGTATCGTTTTCCATCGAAATAGCATGTTTCGAGGATCTCTCCAGTATTAAGGTTGTTCATCGCCAGCGCACGTGGCTCGTCAGGGAGTGAAGCCCAAGAAAATGATGGCAGGGCAGACGCCAACACCACACCACCAGCGGTCATTTTAAGGAAATCTCGGCGGGAAAAGTTACGACTTACCATTTCAAAATACAGTGCTCAACAACTAGACAAGTCGTGGACATTAACCAAACACATTTGTCACGTCAAATGCATAAAACACTCCATCTTGATTTTCAGATGCAGTAATTATTGATTAATTATTGAACGAAAAGAGAATTCTTCGTTTTGTAAATTTTCCTTAAAGATTTCAACTGCGGTGATCGTACTTATAGATATCATCACGGTAGTAAAGCGTTCCCTCTTCCAACCATGCTGTTTGATAAATGATGTGTACTTGAATGCGCTCTCCCAAAGGAACTGACGTGTTAGACCGACGAGAACTTTCTCGCTTTTTCGCTAAACGTTCTTCCAACCCCTGAGTTTTGAACAGAAGTTCTGCTAACTGGTCTGCATGTTCGACACGGACACATCCTGAGCTGAATGCGCGTCTGTCCTGTTCAAACAAGTTCTTACTTGGCGTGTCATGCAAATAAATAGCTTGTGGGTTAGGCATATTGAACTTGTACAATCCCAGTGCATTTTGTAAGCCCGACGCCTGTCGCATACGATAAGGAAATGTTCTCGGATTCACCGTTGCCCAATTGATGGTTGTAGGGTCAATAATTTCGTTCGAAGTCCAAGACCGAATGATTTGAATGTTATGGTTAATCAAATACATCGGATTACGTTTTACTTTAGGAATAATGTCTTTAACCATGATAGTCCAAGGCACGTTCCAAGTTGGGTTGAGAATAACTGAATCCAGTGCTACCGACATGATGGGCGTTTTTCTTGATGCTCTCCCTACCACGACTTTAGACTCAAACAAGGGTTGACCGTCATGCCAATACGTGACTTCGTATCCAGGCACGTTAACAAAGACAACATTATCCCTTTCTTTCGACCAAATTCTTGAACGCTCAGAATTCAACGCCAGCAGATGCAATCTCTCTTGAGGAGAAAAGTTGATCCATCGAATGGTATTCGGGCCGATAACGCCATCTTCTTTCAAACCATGAATACGCTGGAACTCTTTTATCGCAAGCTCTAATTGTTCGTCATATTCTTCAGTGACTAAATCCAAGTAAGAAACATCTACGCCTACGATCTCCATTCGCTCAATCAATAGGGGTCTGTTTTCTAATATATCGCCAACACGTGCTAGCCCAGTTTGTTGATAGGCAGGATATTGGTACTGAGAATGTTCCGATAGCGAAGAATATGCGGAGTAGAAAGCATCATCTGTTTGTAATGGAGACCGGAGACTTGCCAAAAACTGACCAAGTTTGCCAACCGTAATCTCATTACTCAAAACCGATAAAGTATCGATGCTAGGAGCGGGTAACGTAACATGGGCTTTGTCTGTAAATAGCCAATTAATCCCTTCTTCGGGGAGTTGCTCAAGATAACTAAGGTACATCAAGAGTGAATCTGTCATCACTAAATCGAAGTCGAGATTATCTCCCTGCCACCTTACTTGGTTTATCCGGTGAAGTTGATTTTCGAATTCATCGGTGACATCCGCAAGTGCAACCAGGTTTACTTGAAAAAGAAACTGCTCAATATCACTTTCATTTTCCCAGTTCAAACGGTAATTGGTGCTTTGATACAGTTGATCAATCACCTCTGGATAATGGATCATTTTTTCTACAGACAGCTTTTGTACCGCTCCCTCTTGCTCGACTTGCGCTGAAGCTTCGAGAGAAACGACGGTGGAAAAGCTGCAAAACGGCACCAGAAGTGCCGTCATGATTAAAACCCTAGCAAACACTGAAATGATCCTTGCGCTACTTGCCATAATAAAAAGTATGGCAAATATCTCACAGCTTGCAGGTTTAAAATTAAGAATCTGATGCCGAAAACGACAACAAAATTCTCAATAAGTGCTTACTCAATGATCTTTCTAGGTAATTCTCGACCAATGGTTATCCCATTGCACACCGCTCGCGAAGGTATTTTTTGACTCTTCAGGCCTTTGTTCAACCACTTTTCCCGCCCCAGAACTGACTCGGAACTCATCGCCATAGACCACAACACCAGAGGCATCTGGTAACGCACTTAGCTCGACCAATTTGCCCGTAGATTTAGACCATATACCATAACAACTGCCCGGAGGCGAAGTGGCTAAGATCCATTCATCGGTTGCTGCAATACTCGCAACGTAGTGATTGAAACGCGCCCACTCTTCAGGCTCAGCTTGAAGATCTTGCATTTCACCACCACGCGTGTGCATGGCGATCAAGGCTGGATACTCGTCCGGCTCACCACGATATTGCTGACCACAAAGCACGGTTTCCGCACCATCATGAGCTAAATGGCGAATACTCAACTTATGATCCGGTAAAGACACTTGATCCAATAGCTCCCCTTCCTGTGAAAGGTAACTCAGGCTAGGTCTCATGCTATCAAGATTGAGAGGTTCACGGCCGTTGGTGTGTACGCCACCGACGCCAATCGCTAATGCGCCATCAGGCATCATGATCACTTCATGAGGACCAAGACCAAAACCCGTTAACTCATCGATCTTTTGATATTGCTTCTGTACATCATAAACACCAATGATCCCACGGCTTGTCCCCCTCTCACCTTCTGTGGCAAATAGTAATGTGCCGTCATGGGAGTAAACGCCATGCCCATAGAAATGACGATTTGACTTTGCTAGTTGCAGTTTGATCATCTGCTCTGAGCGATAATCAAACACCATGAAGAAAGTACCTGGTCGACGACCAAAAACTACGGCGTGGCCTTGTTGGTTTGTTGCCACACCGTGACCACGCCCAGGAATCGGCAATGAAGATAGCGGCATACCATGCTCATCCGCCACCACCGCTGCGAATTTATCTCGACCAATGATAGAACAGCCGATCAACGCAGGTTCACGTGAGCTTGTTGAAGCACAACCAAATGGCATCATAGGTATAGCCGCCCCGAATAGAGCGGCTTTCAGCAAGGTTCGGCGGGTTTGATCAGTCACCATCGGTTGCATTAAATCCTATAACTACGCCAAGCTCGATCGCCACTTCTTCGTGAATCAGGTACTTCAATTGCTCTAGCTTATTGTATTGAGAGAGCACCATGCGATAGCCTTCTTTTGTTTGTAGTGCAGCAAACAAGCTCTTATCTTCTGGCCAAGTTTCTAACGCCATTTCAAACTGATGAACGACACGGTCTGCGAGATCTGCATGGCCTTGCTCTCTAAGTAGCGCATCTAAACCATTCCCGTTAGCAAAGTACAACGCCTCCATCCCTTGAAGGTTGGCTTTTAAGTTTGAAAGCGAGGTCTCGGAACGCCACGATTCTGAGAAATACGGGCGAGGCTTACCAATCTTCGCTAGCGGTCGGCTCAACTTCTTCATGCTGTATTCAAGCTGATTCGAGAGCAGTGAAATGTACTCAGATTCCCATTCCGTCATCTCTAGCGATTTCCAAGGGTTCTCTGCCCAAGAATCCGCGATGATCTGCGCTTTGTCATCAAGGTTTTCAGCAATCGAAACGCCTGTCGCACAAGTATTGCCGTTGCTAGATAAGGTCGACGCTTTATCGTAAAGCAGCCATTCCAGAGCCCCTAAACCTTGCACGGTGACACTTTGGGTGGAAATATCTTCTGCACTCCAAACTTGATCAGATTTCGTCAGTACAGACATTTTACGACCAGTGGTGTTCTTTTTATCTGGCCAAAACTGAACATTCCAGCTTTGCTCCAATGCCGTAGCAGGGCCACGTTCTTGACCTTGTAATGCCATCCACGCAAGCATCGTTTGATGCCACTGCTGTTTTACTTGTGCATCATCTTTCGACTCTGATGCGCAGTAATCCGCGAAGCGCTGTTCAAGTTCTGTGGTTTGCGCTAAAAACGTCTGAGCTGATTGAAACTCGACCTCGTACACGCTTTGAGAAATATGACTTGTACTCTCAGGCTTGGCAGAGCTCGAACCGATGGTCGATTGGCAACCAACCAAACTTAACGTTGCGGCAATCGCACTCACTAATAGTGTTTTTTTCATGGCTGCTTCCTTATAGAGAATTCAGAAACGCAATCAATGCGTCACGTTCTTTTTTGTTCAGTGCTAAGACGTTTTGTTTCGCCGTTTCAGCTTCGCCGCCGTGCCACAACACCGCTTCCATCAGGTTACGAGCGCGGCCATCATGTAGAAAGTAAGTGTGTCCGTTTACTTCTTCGGTATAACCAATGCCCCATAGCGGTGCTGTTCGCCACTCGCGGCCGTTTGCTTGATATTCCGGACGGTTATCGGCTAAGCCTTCACCCATGTCATGCAAAAGCATGTCGGTGTATGGGTGGATAAGCTGCTCAGAAAGCGCTGGTAACTCTGGTCGTTTCGCCGTTTTAACACTGGTCTTGTGGCAGCTTTCACAGCCAGACGCAGCAAAGATTTGCTGACCAAGTTTCACGTTAGGGTCATTGACATTACGGCGAATAGGTACAGCTAAGTGCTGGCTGTAAAACTCTACGAAGTCGAGAATATTTTCACTCACTTCTGGTTTGCCGCCATTTGGCATGTCGTCACAAATGCTTTGTTTCGAGGTACAGTTTTCATTTGGGAATAAATGGCTCGTAAGACCCACATCACCATTAAATGCTGCTGCATTTTGCTGCATTAGCGTCGGTTGTCCTGCTTTCCAGCCAAAACGACCAATCGAGAAGTCGTCCTTCTCAATATCCCACACCTTATTGACTTTGCCTGAGATACCGTCTTTGTCGGCATCTTGTTCATCAGCCCAAGCAAGTAGCGTTTCGTCGGGAATACTCTCTAACAAACCAAGGCCGATCATTGGCGGTGCCACGCGTGCGGAGAACTCGGTATCAGGGTGCATATCGCCGTAACCCAGATCGGTAATGTTCAAATGAGGTTTTCTTAGCGTCACCGTCGTACCGTCTTTAAATTTCACTGGGACATCGGTGTAAGTGATTTCGATTTTGCCTTCTGGCGTTTGATCTTGCAGGGCGAAATCTTGAAGCTGACCACCATAAGTCGGCTCAGGTATGCCACCGTCTTTGATGTAGGCTTTCTTTTGTTCTGGCGTCATCGCAGGAATGCTTAAGCGCACTAACATAGACACGGCATGTAAATCATCTTTCTCTGGCGGATGACCACGACCGTCTTTGATGTGACAGCTCTGACAACCATTGGTGTTAAAAAGCGGACCTAGGCCATCACGAGCGTCTGTTGACGCTGGCGCTTGTACCCAAGGGTTGCGGAAAAAGCTGTTACCGACGCTAAAATCGAGGCGTTTGCTCATTGGCAAGTTAGCAGCAGGAAGAGAATAGGCATTCGCGCCGTCTTTTTTAACACTGGTTTTGCCTCCAGACTTAACATCGTAAGCCATGGCAGAAGAAGAAAGGATCGCGGCTAGCGCAGAAATTAGGTATGGCTTCATATCATTGCTCTACATAGACAACAAGGGTGATAACAACGAGCTCAAACGTCAAAAGGGCTCACAAAGAGCCCTTATTTATTATGGTTTTCTTATTAAAACTCGTGGTCAGCAGTATCAGGGCTTAGGCTGTCGATGCCGACAATGCTTGCCGCGCGCTCAATCGCACCGGTTTGTGCTACCAACGACATGATGGTGTCGTTTACTAGCGCGTTGCCCTGTGCGTTACCCGCTGCAATAAGTTGGTCAAAGTGCTGGTTGTTCTTCTCTGCAGAAGTCACTAGCGCACCAACTTGGCTAAGTGTTGTATCAAACTGTTTTTGAATTTCGCTCGCCGCTTTCTTATCTTTTTGAGCAACAAGATCAGCAATACTTGGACCAGATAACTCTTTGCCGTTTACACCTTTGTATGTACCTGTGTAAACGTTGTAGATGCCTTGCTCATTGTAGTAGTGAGAATTATGCGTGTTGTCTGAGAAACAATCGTGCTCGTCTTCAGTTGAGTTCGCTTCTAGTGCCACCTTCATGCGCTCACCCGCTAGCTCACCTAGAGAAAGAGAACCCATGCCGAATAGCATCTTACGAAGACCATTATCAGCAGATTCGTTTAGTAGCTCTTCACGGTAGTTACCTTTCACTTCAGCAGACCACTGCTTTTCCATCCACTCAAGGTCTTGAACCAGTAGATCAGCGGCTGCTTTTAGGTACTCACCACGACGGTCACAATGACCATTCGTACACTCAGAACCGACAACGAAATCAGTGTAAGCACGTTGACCTGCACCCGCGTTAGTGCCGTTTAGGTCTTGACCCCAAAGCAAGAATTCAATCGCGTGGTAACCTGATGCAACGTTTGCCTCAGAACCGCCTACTTCGTTTAGATCCGCTAGCAATTCTGGAGTGATTTTTGAAACGTCCAGTTTAGAAGCACCGATCTGTAGGCTAGTGTTCGCGATGATGTTGGCAGCCGCGCCCTCGTTACCCAATTCGTATTGGTAATCAGCTGCTACGTAGTCAATCAGACCTTCATCAAGTGGCCATGCGTTCAGCTGACCTTCCCAATCGTCAACAATCGCGTTACCAAAACGGAAAACTTCAGACTGTTGGTAAGGCACGCGAGAATCTAGCCAAGCTTGTTTTACTTCTTCAAGCTTTTTCGCTGATGGTGATTTTAGAAATTCGTCGATTTTTACGTCAAGCGCCTTCGCTGTTGTTACTGAATCAGCAAACACAGCATGGGCAACGTCCGCGTAATGTTCGACTACTTGTTGTTTAGTTACAGTGGCAGCAACGGTAGAACCACTGGCAATGAGGAGTGATGCAGCAATAGATTGGACTAAAACTTTTTTTGCATTCATCTGAAGCATCCTTGTTGAGCTTTTCAATTATCGTATTGGTAGTGCTAATTATTCTTATTTGCACTTTAGTCTCGAGATAATACAAATTTACAATTTATTTGCAACTCCAGATACAAAAAAACCTCATAAAAATGAGGTTTTTCACAGACTTTATTGTCAGTTTTATCTTTAGGATTAAACCTTTAGGTCATGTTTTCCGTGAGAGACTTTTGCCTTCAGATAATTTTCGTTGCCATCTTTGATATGTGCAGAGGTATTGACAACCTCGCCAATTTCAATTCCGTACTCAGATAACTCACGGATTTTCTTAGGGTTGTTCGTCACAAGGCGGATCTTATTCACGCCTAAAGCTTCTAGCATTTGTGCTGCTTCTGTGAAATCACGCAGGTCATCATCAAAGCCCAAATGGTTGTTAGCTTCGTACGTGTTCATGCCCTGGCTTTGTAAGCGGTATGCATCGATCTTATTGTACAAACCAATACCACGACCTTCCTGACGGAGATACAAGATGATACCACCGGACTCGCCCATGCGATTGATCGTCTCTTCTAGTTGCTCACCACAGTCACAGCGTGAAGAGTGGAACACATCGCCTGTCAAACACTCAGAGTGCATACGAACTAAAGGCATGTCCTGAGTTTGGTCCGCTTGTTTAAAGATAATAGCAACATGCTCTTTGTCTGTCTTCAGACCATGGAAAGACAGAATTTCGGCATCAATGTTACTTTTTGCCCCGACTTTAAAATCTACTCTGGCACGTACTTCCGCCATATCTATACTCACTCGATTTATTGCTTGATGCGCTTGGTGCGTTTTCGTTATTGCATTCATGGGATTTACTCGTTGCTCTTCAACTATGGGGACTGATACCGCATTTTGCAATATAGAGATCACAATTGAGGGCAGTTATCCACTCAAGACAGCAAAAGAGAAACACTCTCCAACTGAACAATTGTTATATTATAACAATTTAAAAAAACTACAATAAAAAACCCCAGACAAATTTTGTCTGGGGTTTCAAGAAGGTCGTTTGGTCTATCTTTTAATGGGTCTGACTGCGCTTCCAAACGGCGAGTTCAATCCAAACTGCTTCGAGTTCTTGGATTTCCTCGTCGGTCAACACGGCGAGCGTTGAAGTAACTTGAGGCAGGTTCGGTGATTGCAATGCACGAATCTGCGAATAGAAGTCTTTTTTAAGTTGTAATATAACTGAATCCACTGCGTGCACCTATTTCGTTCTTTTATTACTTATCCAGCTCAAAATTTTTATTTTATTTATACTGGAAACTTCATAAATTCGGAAAAATGATAACATTCTGCTTGTTAAGTGCACAATTTATTTTTAATAGTGGAATAACGGTCACATTAATTACGCTTCACCATTCGGATCGAATATAAGACAAAAAAGATCAAAAATAGCACAGGAAAGATCCACAACAGCGCCGTGGAATAATTTAATGGTGGTTGATACAGAACAATATTCCCATAACGAGCAACTAGATAGTCCTTTATTTCTTGATCTGAGCTGCCTTCATTGGCCATCGTATACACTTTCAACCTCAGGTCTTTAGCCGCTTGTGCATTAGACTCGACAAGGTTTTGGTTTTGACACTGCGGGCAGCGTAATGTCTTGGCTAACGAGGTTGCACGCTGTTGCACTTCAACAGAATGAAATTCAAACAGATCAACATTCTGTTCTATATCCGCACTTCTCGTGAAAGGAGAAAATAGTATAAATAGGATTAAAGTGAGGAGAAGATTATTAAATCGAAACATTCAAGTATCCTGAAAATATATCGTTCCATTTATCTGCCGTTAGCTCTCCACGATATTTGATCAATATACGACCATTTGGATCAATCAAGTAAGTTTCCGGCGTTCCGATAACACCTAGCTCCACAGCGAGCTTTCCATTAGGGTCACTAATTACTTCAATATATGGATTTCGTTTAGAGCTCAAATATTCACGAGCGGCTTGTTTTTGATCTCTATAATTCAGCCCAATAATAGGCACACCAAGTTCTGCTAACTGCAATAACTTTTCATGCTCTCGCTTGCATACCCCACACCAAGATGCCCAAACATTCAATAATTTATATCCGTCGCTTTTGAACAGCTGCTCAGAAACCATGTCATCAGAGATCAGAGAAGTAGAGCGAAAATTAGGTGTCTCTAAATTTCGTTGTGGGGACAATTCAACATGTGCTCGCTCAGACAAGCCCATCGCAGTTACTACAGTAAACACGGCAACAGCCAAAACGAGACCTGCGAGTTTAAGCGTATTTCTCGATCGCATTGATAGCCTCTCTCTTTTTCTTTAGGCCGGTTAACAGCGCACCAAACACAGCTAATAACCCACCAGACCATATCCACCAAATACCTGCTCGGTACTGAACTTTAATCGCATAAGCATGAGTGTCGACTTTGTCACCCAATGTCACGTAATAATCGCCATGCCATAGTGAACGAATCGCAGGCTCGGTCATATTCATCACTCGCACAGGGTAATGGCGCTTTTGCGGGTTGAAATTGAACATGCGGCCATCTTCCAAGTGCAAGGTGATCTGTCCTTGTTCAGCGGTGTAGTTTGGCCCCACCAGCCATTCGATACCATGATAATCGATAGTGATCCCCGCCCTTTGTTGAGAACTGCCGGGTTCGACACGTAAATTGTGTTCATATGAGTAGTGACTGTTGAATACAGCTCCACTCACCGCCAGCGCAAAACCGATATGTGCCATCACGATTGGCATGAGTTTGCGCTTATTGGAACAACGAAACAGCATAACGAGATGTGCCACAATCACCCAAGTAGCCAATATTATGGTTAGCAATACTTCGAAATGCAGTACGTTCACTGAGAACATAAACCCGCTCCCAGAGACTATAGATAACGCAATACTAATCGCGATATCAGTGCTTCCACTCGGAACTGCGCCTTTTGTCCATTTCAGCACTGGCATGAATGCTAAGGCAATCAGAGCCAGTATGCTGAATGGAAAGGTCAGACTATTAAAGTAAGGTGCGCCAACCGAAATGTTCCCTAAGCCGAGCAGTTGATAAACCATCGGATAAAAAGTGCCAAGAAAAACGATGGCAGTCGCAATAACCAGCAGCCCTTTGGCGATATAAGCAGTGTAAGCTCGGCTCGCTAGAGATTGAAGTTTGAAACGAGGGAGTTGTTCTCCTCGCAAAATCAGTACGCCAAAAGTGATAATGACAAGCAAGCTCAATACACCAATCAGCACCAAACCTTTAGTTGGGTCCACCGCAAAAGCGTGCACTGAAGTCAGCACGCCAGAGCGCACCACGAATGTCCCTAAAATGCTTAGGCTGAACGTAGCAAACGCCAGTGCATAGGTGCTCCAAATTGCGCCTCTGTTACGTGTTGCGACAACACCGCTGTGCAACAAAGCAGTACCAGTAAGCCAAGGGAGTAGAGAAGCGTTCTCCACAGGGTCCCAAAACCACCAGCCGCCCCACCCTAGCTCATTGTACGCCCACCATGATCCCACCAAGATACCCAACGTGAGCGTTCCCCATGCAAAAAACGCTGCGCTTCGAGCAACCACATACCAATCGCTCATCGGTTGTTTACCCAATAGCGCTGCTAATGCAAAAGCTAATATTGCTGCGTAACCGACATAACCGAGATAAAGCAATGGTGGATGAATGATAAGCCCAACATCTTGCAACATTGGGTTTAGATCTCGTCCTTCCGACGCCAATACTTGGGCATACTCGAACGGGTTAGAGGTCATTAACGTGAACCAAGCAAATGTCGCAATAAGAACGTTCATGATTCCTAAACAGTCACAAGTATATTGGGCGTTGAGCGGTGACTTAAATGCAATAAACGACGCCCATAAACTCAAGGTGACGACCCAAAACAACATGGAGCCTTGGTGCCCACCCCAAGCGGCAGCAATCTTGAATGCTACGGGAAGTTGACTGTTGGAATGCGTAACAACATATTCCAACGCGAAGTTGTCTTGCACGAAGCAGACGATCAGAAGTGCTAAACAAATGAAGGAAGCTAAGCTAATGATGTGGGACATCGCGACTTGATGCGGCAATGTCGCCTTCTTACTCATAGCACGACGTAGCCAATGCAGCAACGATGCACAAGTCGATGTTACAGCCACCAATATCAGTAAGAAGAACCCTAGCTCAGCTTCCATTTATCCCCCTTACACTACGGTCATTTGACCGGCATAGAGAATGAAAGTACGCAGCATAAGTACGCCAACCAAGCTCAACGTCGTGACCACAAAAACGTAACTGCCTTTGTGGCGCACTTCAGAAGGCGTCAACCAATTGAGAGTCAAAGGCGTAATCATGCCGATGAACACTACCCCAACCCAGAACCATTGAGCCCAGAATCCACTCGAAATTGCATTCCAAGCCGCGACTTCGTTCTGACCACCGCTGAAGATCAATCCAGTAAAGAAGGTCACTAAGACAAACAACTCAAACAACACTACTGGGCGTTCAAATCCGTGCACCCAAGATACACTTGGGCTGCTGGTCGACTCTTTAAACACCAAGATGCCGAACATCAAGCATGCCGCTGCGCCCGAGGACAAACTAGAGAACAGGAACAAGATTGGCAGTACTGGATTGTTTAGCATTGGATAAGTCTTCAACGCAGACAATAGAAAGCCAGTGTACGCTGCAAGTACGATGGCTAAGAAGCCCAAGAACAATTCAATGGCGTTGTTGGCTTTCCCCGCCTTAATCAAAATGCCATCGGCAAAATCCAGCAGTTTGCTTGGTAACTTCCCTTCACAGAAGCTGATGATTTGATGGCGGAAGATAACGCCGATCCAAACAAACAACACGATCATGTACACTTGGAACAAGATCACGCCCATCGACATCACAGACGTTGGGTTGTAGTAGATCATGATCTTCCAAAACTCTAAAGGCTTGGTTAAATGGAAAATCAAAATTACCAACCCAGCAATGATGCCAAATGGCGCAAGCCAAGCCATAGCTTTCATGATGCCGTTGTTTGCGGGATCACCTTCAATCACTTTGCGTTTTAAATAGATAGAAATCATCACCGCACCTGCTGACATCCCAGCAAGGAATAAGTAAATCGCGATGATCCAATCCCAGACTAACGAGTCAAAGTGGAATGCACTTTCGAAGCCGTTCATGATGACACCTCCCCTTTGCTATGCGGAATTTTGTACAGTTTAGGTTGCGTACCTAAATGCGATTTATCGCGATAGACAACATGGCTTTCGATAGCTTTGCTCACCTCGCTAGTTGGGTCATTTAAATCACCAAAGATGAGTGCTTTTGTTGGGCAAGATTCCACGCAAGCTGGCTGCTTACCTTGCGCTAGGTTGGTATCACGGCAGAAGTTACATTTATCCGCAGAGTGATCGACGGGATTAAAGAAGCGCACTTGGTAAGGGCAAGCGGCAAGGCAATAACCACATCCGACACATTTTTCTTTGTGTACATCCACGATGCCGGTCGCTTCATCTTTGTATGCAGCGCCTGTTGGACAAACGTACACACATGGTGGGTTATCACAGTGCTGACAGGATTCGCGAGTAAACTGGTATTCCACATCTGGGAATTCGCCAATCGGTTCACTGCGATGAATTTTAAGTCGCGTTACGCCTTCAGGGACTTTATTTACTTCGCGACAAGCATCAGTACAGGCGGTACAGCCAATACAGGCATTTTCATCATGAACCATACCCATGCGTTTCGCTTGTTCACTGCTGCTGGCATAAAGAGAGGAGCTAACAACGGAAGTGCCTGCAACGCCTGTAGTTAAAATCAACGCGCCGCTGCCGGCTAAAAAGTTTCTTCTCGAACATTTCATGCTATCTCTCCTCTTCTTTGGTAAGTTCAGGTTCGACGGCAAATTCAGAGTGACAATCCACACACTGCTTGATTAGTTGTTTTCTGTCGTACGACAACGCTTTGGTTTTCGCTGCGTGTACATCGTGACAATTTGAACAAGTGAGGTTTTTGGCGTGCACATCGTGCGTCCAGTGGCTTTCTCTCAGCTGTGTCGGTGCGTGGCAATCCACACATTGGCTGTTAGCTTTAAGAATCATGCTTGGATCAAGGAACACTTTGTCGTGTACCTCTTTCGATTGCGCGGCAGAAAACTTAATCACATCAGGCGCGCCTTCACGATGGTCAGGACCAATGTTGCTATGGCAATTGGTGCAATTAAGTTGCTTCCCTTGGCTGAGTAGAGCTTGCGGGTCATGCGAAAGGTTCAGAGTCTCTTTGGCATCCTTATGACATTGCAGACACTTGTAGTCTCGGTCACGGATCAACTCGACTTGATGACGCTCAGCTTGAGCACCTTCAATCGGCTCTGAAGAAGTCGCATGGGCGGCGATGGAGAAACCATAGATGGCAAAGACGAAGAGAAGTTTCAGCATTGTCTCTATGGTCAATTTTATATTGCCCATATTGTTCTTTCCTTAGCTCGATAATAATTGATAACTATTCTCAATTATTTATTTGAGCGACAATTAATTTCCTCTGAAGATATTTTTTCAAATCTTCAAATGACATCAATTCTTATTTCGGAAAGCCACAACGCTAAACCTATATTTATAATACCTCTATTATTCATAAGGGGTAGAAACACCTGCTCAAAAAGCGAACTAAATCACCCTATTTTTAAAAAGGTTAAAAGCCCAAAACATTGACGAACAAGGACTTAACCACTACCACTTTAGGGGTATATAAATTCAAACATGACTGAGATCACTGGTGTAAATTGATCTAAAACAAGACAAGATTCGCTCACTATTTCATCTATCCAATTAAGCAATATTATTAATCGTAGATCTCCAGTTCTTATTTGGAATAGCTTCTCACAACGCTGCTAATAAAAACGAATATGGAGATAACACCGTGAGCATAAAACACTGGATGAGCGCACCTATCGCGGTTGCGACCTTATTCGCCAGCCAATTATTTTTGGTTGACGCTCCGTTAGCGGCAGAAGAGAAGGATTTTATCGATCCTCGTAACGATGTCTTTGAACAGAACCACCCTGATCAATACCATTCTTGGAAAGCAACATCCGAAAGTGAGCACATTGAAGATGCTCTAAGTGAAGACCCAAACATGGTTATCCTGTGGGCAGGTTATGGCTTCGCGAAAGACTACAACAAAGCGCGCGGTCACTTTTACGCACTTGATGATGTTCGCCAAACCTTACGTACCGGCGCACCAACCGACGAGAAGTCCGGGCCTATGCCGATGGCGTGCTGGAGCTGTAAAAGCCCAGACGTTGCTCGCGTGATTGATGAACGTGGTGAAGACGGTTATTTCGAAGGTAAATGGGCACGCTTAGGCTCAGAAATCGTCAACCCTATCGGTTGTTCCGATTGCCACAACACAGGCTCTGAAGCCTTCAAGAAAGGCGAACCTGCGCTAGCACTGACTCGCCCATACGTCGAGCGTGCTTTTGATACTATTGGTAAAAACTTTGATGAACAGTCTCGCCTAGATAAGCAAGCATCGGTCTGCGCTCAATGTCACGTTGAATACTACTTCACCGGCCCAACTAAAGCGGTTAAATTCCCATGGGATATGGGCACCACCGTTAATGACATGGAGAAATACTACGACGCGTTGAATTTCAAAGACTGGACACATGCAGTATCTAAAGCGCCGATGCTAAAAGCGCAACATCCAGGTTTCGAAACTTGGAGAGCGGGTATTCATGGTAAAAACAAAGTGGTGTGTGTGGACTGCCACATGCCTAAAGTGACCAAAGAAGACGGTACGGTGTACACAGACCACAAAGTGGGTAACCCATTTGATCGTTTTGAAGACACCTGTGCGCAATGCCATACCCAAACTAAAGAGCAGCTACAAGGCATCGTCTCGACTCGCAAAGCGCAAGTACTGAACATGAAGCTAACCGCCGAGAAGCAAATCGTAGCGGCACACTTTGAAGCAGGCGCAGCGTGGAAAGCAGGTGCAACAGAAGCAGAGATGGAACCTATCCTACAAGATATTCGCCACGCACAATGGCGTTGGGACTACGCGATTGCTTCTCACGGTGTTCACATGCATGCTCCTGAGGTAGCACTTGAAGTACTAGGTACTGCAGTTGACCGCGCTGCTGACGCCCGTACCAAATTGGTTCGTTTACTGGCAACCAAAGGCATTACTGACCCTGTTCAAATTCCAGATATCTCGACCAAAGCGAAAGCACAACAAGCACTAGGCATGGATATGGATAAGATGAACGCAGACAAGAAACACTTCCTAGAAACAGTAGCGCCAGAGTGGGATAAAGCAGCAGCTGAACGCGAAGCCACGTATTAGTCTAACTGGCAACGGTTAAATTATAGATACAACAAGGGGCGTACTGAACGCCCCTTTTCTTTCTTTATTATCTTTATCTCTTCATCCTGATTCTATCGAGAGACAAAAATCGAATGTACTAGCGACGAGGAAGCCTAGGTCTAGGTTGAATATTTGGACGTGCTTTAGGTATCTGCACATTTGGACGAGCAACTGGACGCTGGATCTTCGTTTCCGGTAATGCTTTTCTTTGTTGAACCTTTTCTTTCACCGCCTTGCCTTGTAAAGTCGCTGGTTCAATATGCTCCGGACGATTCTCCCATTGGGTTCGAATCTCTTGCTTTTGCTCGTCAGGCAGTGATTGCCAATGATCGTCAAGTTGGCGTTTCATGTTATCGATATTGGCGGACATATCGTCGTCTTTCCAATCTTCGACTTTGTCTTTGATGGATTGCTGTTGGTCTTCATCTAAACCATTCCACCACTCTTCCAGTTTCTCTTTGTATTCATCGTCGTTATCGCAACAGCCCGGATAGTAATAAATCCAGTAGTCGTCATGATCGTACCACCACGGATCGTAATAACCCGATGAATAATAAACCATAGAGGAAGAGCCAGAACGATCGGAAGAGCTACAACCCGCCAGCACAGAGCCGCACAGCAAAACCAATATGCTTAGTGCTTTATTTTTCATTCGTTGCCCACCTTTCCCTCTATTGCTTGTTAAATTGTACGCTTACAATAGCTCTTTTGCTTTGTTGATAGAGTTAATGATTTGCACCCTATCTAAATTTGGATCATTAGAATCTAATAATAGTACCCAGGCATCAATCGCTTCCTGAAAGCGGAATGACAGAAAATGATCATTTGCGATCAAAGACAAAGCGGCTTCATTGTGCGGCTCTATCTGCAAAGCTTGCTCCAAAAGCAAGCTAACTTCTTGCGTCATTGATTGCTGGTGAATGTAGTACAAGGTCGTCGCTTTTGCGGCAAGTTGCGTGGCACTGACTGGCTCAGTCAGCTGGATCGCGTAATCAAAACAAATCAGCGCGCCATCAAATTCCCCCTCTAGCAGGTAGCCCTGCCCGAGTTGGAACCACAATTCAGCGTTGTTCGGATCTTCACGCAACTGGTCTTGAATCTCTTTCATGATGTCACGAGCAGTCATCATTCGTGACATTTCCGCTTGTATTGGTTTAGGCGGTGTTTGATGCAGCAATAAGAAACTGGCACTCGTCACGACAAGTACTAACAGGCAAAAACCAAACCATTGAGCAGGTTTAACTTTTGATGCACTCAGTGATAAGAGTACGATAAACAACCCCATTAGAGTGATGGCAGCGAAAAACCAAACAGACATAACACGTCCTGTAAACAAAGATAACGTCAGTGTACGCATTTCTTACTTTAAATGCGTTGATACAGATACAAAAAAGCCGAGCAACTAAGGCTCGGCTTTTCATATCAGGATAACGATGTAAGATTACTCTTCGTTACCTTCCTCTGCATCATTAGCAGCAGGAGCTTCTGAAGCGTCTTGCTGCGTATTTTCGTCTGTTGACTCTAACGCTTCTGCATCTTCATCAGCAGGCAGCTCTTCATCATCAACTTCTTCAATACGTTGCAAACCAACAACTGATTCATCTTCCGCAGTACGGATAAGCGTTACACCTTGTGTGTTACGACCAACCTGGCTAACTTCACCCACACGAGTACGTACTAACGTGCCAGCGTCGGTGATCATCATCATTTCATCACCTTCAACAACCTGGATAGCACCAACTACCGGGCCATTTCGCTCAGAAACTTTGATAGAAACTACACCTTGAGTGCCACGACCTTTTGTCGGGTACTCGCTAAGTGCTGTGCGTTTACCATAACCGTTTTCTGTAACCGTTAGGATGTCGCCTTCGTGCGAAGGAACAATAAGTGATACAACTTGGTCATTTTCAGCCAGTTTCATACCACGAACACCAGAGGCGGTACGCCCCATAGGACGAACACCTTTAAACTTGATCTCTGGCTGACCATTCTCATCAAGAACTGGTTTACCATTTTCATCAAGTACTGGAATTTCTTCTGCTTCTTTAAAGCGAACCACTTTACCCGCTTTAGAGAACAGCATGATTTCGTTTTCGCCGTTAGTGATATCTACACCGATTAACGAATCGTCTTCACGTAGGTTCACAGCGATTAGGCCGTTTGAACGTACGTTTGCAAACTGGTTCAACGGCGTTTTCTTAACCGTACCGTCACCTGTTGCCATGAAGATGAATTTGTCTTCAGAGAATTCATCAACACGTAGAATCGCGGTAATGCGCTCACCTTCTTCGAGTGGAAGGATGTTTACGATTGGCTTACCACGCGCAGTACGGCTCGCTAGAGGCAATTGGTAAACTTTCAGGCGGTATGTTTTACCACGAGTAGAGAAACACAAGATGTTATCGTGGGTATTCGCCACTAGAAGACGCTCGATATGGTCTTCATCTTTCATCTTAGTCGCACTCTTACCTTTACCACCACGGCGCTGTGACTCGTAGTCGCTCAGTACTTGGTACTTAACGTAACCACCGTGAGATAGAGTAACCACAACGTCTTCACGTGCGATCAGCTCTTCCATGTCAATATCATGGCTCGCAGCTGTGATTTCTGTACGACGAGCGTCACCAAAGCCGTCACGAACCGCTTCAAGTTCTTCACGGATAACTTCCATCAAACGCTCAGTGCTCGCAAGGATATGCATGAGTTCAGCGATTTCTTCTAGAAGTGTTTTGTATTCGCCAAGAATCTTCTCGTGTTCTAGACCTGTTAGTTTATGTAAACGTAGATCTAGGATAGCTTGTGCTTGTTGCTCAGTCAGGAAGTACTGACCATCACGAATACCATATTCAGGCTCTAGCCATTCAGGGCGCGCAGCATCTGTACCAGCACGCTCTAGCATTGCTGAAACGTTGCCTAAATCCCAACCACGAGCGATAAGACCCGCTTTTGCTTCAGCCGGTGTAGGTGCCTTACGGATAAGCTCAATAATTTCATCAATGTTAGCAAGCGCTAGAGCTAAACCTTCAAGGATATGAGCACGTTCACGCGCTTTACGCAGTTCGAAGATAGTACGACGTGTCACAACTTCACGACGGTGATCAACGAAGCACTTCAACATATCTTTTAGGTTGAATAGCTGTGGCTGGCCATTGTTTAGGGCCACCATGTTGATACCGAAAGTGGTTTGCAGCTGAGTCTGAGCGTAAAGGTTGTTTAGAACTACTTCGCCCACAGCATCGCGCTTACACTCAATAACAATGCGCATACCGTCTTTATCTGACTCGTCGCGCAGTGCACTGATGCCTTCTACTTTCTTATCTTTAACTAGCTCAGCGATCTTTTCGATCAAGCGAGCTTTGTTCACCTGGTAAGGAATTTCAGTGACGATAATGGTCTCTTTACCATTCTTCTCCACTTCGATGTCCGCTTTCGAACGCATGTAGATTTTGCCACGACCTGTTTTGTACGCGTCTACAATGCCTTTACGACCGCTGATAAGCGCCGCCGTTGGGAAATCAGGACCAGGAATGTAATCCATTAGTTCATCAATAGTGATTTCTTCATTATTGATGTATGCAAGACAGCCATCAATCACTTCGCCAAGGTTATGAGGCGGGATGTTGGTTGCCATACCTACTGCGATACCAGAAGCACCGTTAACCAATAGGTTTGGAATTTTAGTTGGAAGAACCGCTGGGATCTGCTCAGTACCGTCGTAGTTTGGTACGTAGTCTACGGTTTCTTTGTCTAGGTCAGCCAATAGTTCATGGGCAATTTTTGCCATTCGAACTTCGGTGTAACGCATTGCCGCAGCAGAGTCGCCATCGATCGAGCCAAAGTTACCTTGACCATCGACCAGCATGTAACGAAGCGAGAACGGCTGAGCCATACGTACGATTGTGTCGTACACAGCAATATCACCATGTGGGTGATATTTACCGATTACGTCGCCGACAACACGGGCTGATTTTTTATATGGTTTGTTCCAATCGTTGCCTAGTACGTTCATCGCGAATAAAACGCGGCGGTGTACTGGTTTTAGGCCATCACGCACATCTGGAAGAGCACGACCCACGATGACTGACATCGCATAGTCTAGGTATGAACCTCTAAGCTCATCTTCAATGTTTACGGGCGTGATCTCTTTAGCTAAATCGCTCATAGAGCCATTATCCCTCTATTATCTGATCGTAATTACGATACGTGTAAGGTGCAAAAATATAACACACAATTCATCACTTCGGCATCACTTTCCCTCTCCTTTTATCAGGTTGTGAGCTTGGTTATGAATCAAATGTCGAGAATTTGCACACTCATCCCATATCTTTCTGATTAGTGGTTATATTTCGGTCAACATTGAGCAAAATCGGACTCTTTACGCGGAAAAGCGAGGTAAATTCCTTTAACCACACAACGCGAAAATGCAGGTTTTAGAGTTATTGTCACTGGCACTAGTTCAAGGATGAACCAAAAACAATAGCTAGCGCTTTCAAAAATACAGGAACCTGTCGCTATTGTCGCGCCAGTGAACTCTGTCATTGTCCCTTAACTAAGCACATCGAGGTTGTTTGGGTATAAAACGTTGGAGTATACTGGCGCCCTCTAAAGGACTCAGATTGAATGCAATAAAACCAATTATGACTAAAGCACAAAACGTCGACCCAAGTGAAATTAAGAAATTCGAGGACATGGCTTCTCGATGGTGGGATTTAGAAGGCGAGTTTAAGCCGCTTCATCAAATTAACCCACTTCGTTTGAACTATGTACTTGAAAAAGCAAATGGCTTGTTTGGCAAGCGAACACTTGATGTCGGCTGTGGTGGTGGCATTCTTGCTGAAAGCATGGCAAAAGAAGGCGCTATTGTGACGGGGCTTGATATGGGTAAAGAACCATTAGAAGTCGCGCGACTACATGCATTAGAAACAGTCACTCAACTGACCTACATTCAGAGCACAATAGAAGACCACGCTATAGAAAACGCAGGAACTTACGATGTCGTGACTTGTATGGAGATGCTTGAACACGTTCCAGATCCTCTCTCCGTTATCCGCTCTTGTGCTGCGCTAGTCAAACCCGGTGGTCACGTGTTTTTCTCAACTTTGAACCGAAACATTAAGTCGTACTTATTTGCTATTGTCGGTGCTGAGAAGCTTCTTAAGATTGTTCCTGAAGGCACTCATGAGCACGATAAGTTTATCAAGCCAGCCGAAATGATGAAGATGATAGACCAAACTGACCTGACGGAAATGGGCATTACTGGGCTTCATTACAACCCTCTAAATGACAGCTACAAACTCGGTCGTAATGTAGATGTAAACTACATCGTTCATACTAAAAAATACTGAACGCTATTAAGTTAAAAAATGAGTTTTGTGATTGACATTTTTTAAAGAAAATGAATCGAAAGCGGTAGCACAAAGTTGCCGCTTTTTTTGTCTTTTTATGGCTAAAATTCGTGCTCTAGATTCCATTTTGACCAAGCCATTTTTCGTAGATAAAAACGGCCAAAGATCAAGGAAAATATTTTTGCATGCGGTTATTTCTAAACCGATCTCGAAACCATACTTTTAACCATTCAAGTCTGCCCTTTTCTCATCGGTTAGTGTTCACTTACTGATTTTTTTCATTTTGTCAGTTATCCACAAGTCATCCCCGAACTGTACCTTGATAAATCAGTGTAATAGCACTATCTTGTAACCCGCAAACAAATGAACCCCTATATGTTGTGTTTAAGCGACAATATATAGATAGACTTTGATCACAAAGCCGCCGCAAGCTTTACTCATATTGCACATAAACAAACAAAAATACGGCTTTTATCAGTTTTCTTAGGGAAATAAAGCAGAATGAACCAACAACTTACCGTCACCAAGCGTGATGGCCGTAAAGAAAGTATCGATCTGGATAAAATCCACCGCGTTATCACTTGGGCAGCAGAAGGTCTAGATAATGTTTCGGTTTCTCAAGTAGAACTTCGCGCTCACATCCAGTTTTACGACGGCATCACAACGACAGATATTCACGAGACAATCATCAAGTCTGCGGCAGACCTGATCTCTGAAGAGACTCCGGATTACCAATACCTAGCTGCTCGCCTAGCGGTATTCCATCTGCGTAAAAAAGCGTATGGCCAATACGAGCCACCAACGCTTTATGATCACGTGTCTCGCCTCGTCGATATGGGTAAGTACGATCAACATATTCTAGAAGACTACACAAAAGCAGAACTCGACGAACTTGATGCGTACCTCGACCATAAACGCGACCTAAACTTCTCATACGCGGCAGTTAAGCAGCTAGAGGGTAAGTACTTCGTACAGAACCGTGTTACGGGCCAAATTTACGAAAGTGCTCAGTTCTTATACATCCTTGTAGCAGCGTGCTTATTTGCGAAATATCCAAAAGCGACACGCCTTGATTACATCAAACGTTTCTACGATGCGACATCGACATTTAAGATTTCTTTACCTACGCCAATTATGTCTGGCGTGCGTACCCCTACTCGCCAGTTCAGCTCATGTGTTCTGATCGAGTGTGGCGACAGTCTTGATTCTATTAACGCAACAGCAAGCTCAATTGTTCGTTATGTATCTCAGCGCGCTGGTATTGGTATCAACGCTGGTCGTATCCGTGCATTAGGCTCAGAGATTCGCGGTGGTGAAGCATTCCACACTGGTTGTATTCCGTTCTACAAGTACTTCCAAACAGCAGTAAAATGTTGTTCACAAGGTGGTGTACGTGGTGGCGCAGCTACTGTGTTCTACCCAATGTGGCACGGTGAAGCACGCTCACTCATGGTACTTAAGAACAACCGTGGTGTTGAAGAAAACCGTGTTCGTCACATGGACTACGGTGTTCAGTTAAACAAACTGATGTACCAACGTTTAGTTGAAGGCGGCAATATTACGCTATTCTCACCATCTGATGTACCTGGTCTGTACGACGCATTCTTCGAAAACCAAGAAGAGTTTGAGCGTCTATACGTGAAGTACGAGAACGATCCTTCAATCAAGAAAGAAACGGTTAAAGCGATTGAAATGTTCACTCTGCTAATGCAAGAGCGTGCATCAACGGGTCGTATCTATATCCAGAACGTGGACCATTGTAATACTCACAGCCCATTTGATTCTGAAGTCGCTCCAGTTCGTCAGTCGAACCTATGTTTAGAAATCGCACTGCCAACGAAACCATTAACTAACGTTGAAGATGACTCAGGCGAGATCGCACTGTGTACGCTTTCTGCATTCAACTTAGGTGCTATCAAGTCTCTAGATGATTTCGAAGAGCTATCCGATCTTGTTGTTCGTGCGTTAGATGCACTGCTTGATTACCAAGATTACCCTCTACCAGCGGCATACAAATCGACTATGAACCGTCGTACGCTAGGTGTTGGTGTGATTAACTTTGCTTACTACTTAGCGAAGAATGGCGTGAAATACTCTGACGGTAGCGCGAACGGCCTAACTCACCGTACGTTCGAAGCAATGCAGTACTACCTATTGAAAGCATCTGTAGCACTGGCGAAAGAACAAGGTAAGTGTCCTTCATTCGACGAGACGAACTACGCGAAAGGCTTACTGCCGATTGATACGTATAAGAAAGATATCGACCTAATTTGTGACGAAGCGCTGCACTACGACTGGGACAGCCTACGTAAAGAAATTATGGAGCACGGCCTACGTAACTCAACACTGACTGCACTAATGCCTTCTGAGACTTCTTCTCAGATTTCAAACGCAACTAACGGTATTGAGCCACCACGTGGTTACGTTTCAGTAAAAGCTTCGAAAGACGGTATCCTGAAGCAAGTTGTACCAGAGTTCACAGAACTTAAAGACAGCTATGAACTGCTTTGGAATATCGGTTCGAACGACGGTTATCTGCACCTTGTGGGTATTATGCAGAAGTTTGTTGACCAAGCTATCTCTGCTAATACTAACTACGACCCGTCACGTTACGAGACTGGCAAGGTTCCAATGAAAAAACTACTTCAAGACCTGCTAACAGCGTATAAGTTTGGTGTGAAAACGCTTTACTACCACAACACTCGTGATGGCGCGAAAGATGAACAGAAAGACGCTGTTCAACCACAAGATGACGATTGTGCTGGCGGCGGTTGTAAGATTTAATCTTCCCGTACCTAGCGAACCCGTAAAGACAGACTATCGATAACCTCCCCCTTACGGGGAGGTTTAAAAGGAATTGAGGCATTATGGCTTACAGTACTTTTAACCAAAAAAAGAATGACCAATTGAAGGAACCAATGTTCCTAGGTCAATCAGTAAACGTTGCACGTTACGACCAACAAAAGTTTGAGATTTTCGAAAAACTTATCGAGAAACAACTTTCTTTCTTCTGGCGTCCAGAAGAAGTAGACGTATCTAGCGACCGTATCGATTACAACAAACTGCCAGATCACGAGAAGCACATCTTCATCTCTAACTTGAAGTACCAAACGCTTCTTGACTCTATCCAAGGCCGCAGCCCTAACGTGGCACTGCTGCCGCTTGTGTCTCTACCAGAACTAGAGACTTGGATTGAGACTTGGTCTTTCTCTGAAACGATTCACTCTCGTTCTTACACACACATTATTCGTAACATCGTGAACGACCCTGCTGTAGTGTTTGATGATATCGTTGAGAACGAGCACATTCTGAAGCGTGCAAAAGACATCGCGCACTACTACGACGATTTGATTCAAGCGACGAATGATTACCATCGCTACGGTGAAGGTGAGCATGTCCTTAACGGTGAAACGGTTAAGGTTAGTCTGTACGATCTTAAGAAGAAGCTGTACATCTGTTTGATGTCTGTTAACGCATTAGAAGCTATTCGTTTTTACGTCAGTTTCGCATGTTCTTTCGCTTTCGCAGAACGCGAACTAATGGAAGGTAACGCGAAAATCATCAAGCTGATCGCTCGTGACGAAGCACTTCACTTAAACGGCACGCAGCACATGATCAACCTGCTACGTAACGGTCAAGATGACTTCACTTTCATGCAAATCGCAGAAGAGGCAAAACAGGACTGTTTTGACCTATTCAAAGAAGCGGCTGAGCAAGAAAAAGAGTGGGCAGAGTATCTATTCAAAGATGGCTCTATGATCGGTCTAAACAAAGACATCCTAAGCCAATACGTTGAATACATCACAAATATTCGTATGCAAGCGGTAGGTCTACCAGCAGCGTATCCAGAAGCAACAACCAACCCAATTCCATGGATTAACGCTTGGTTGTCTTCAGATAACGTTCAAGTTGCGCCTCAAGAAGCAGAAATCTCTTCTTACCTTGTGGGTCAAATTGACAATGAAGTTCGCGCAGATGACTTCGAAGGATTCGAGCTGTAATGGCAACACTCAAAATCAACAAACTGATCAGCATTGAATCCAACCCTTCCAATACGATTTTGGAAACAATGGAGCAAGCTGGCCTATTACCAGAATACAACTGCCGTGATGGGCACTGCGGCGCCTGTCGCTGCAAATTGGAGTCTGGTGAAGTGGAGTATGTTGGTTTTGCGATGGCTTACACACAAAGTGATGAAATATTACCTTGTATCTGTAAAGCAAAATCAGATTTGTCACTTAGCGGCGTTAACTACGCGATGAAAGAAAAGCAGCGCGCATAACGTTGACTCGACGGTATAAAATGCAAAAGCCAAGGTAATCACCTTGGCTTTTTTGTCTCTGTTTTTTGTCTCTCAGACTACTGTAGAGAGCTTTGGTTATAAAGCACTGCTCGGGAGGTGCATCTCTTTAACTTTCTCTAAAAATGCATAATGCGCAAACATCGGTTTACGTTCTAGGTAGCGACGCAACAAGTCTAGTGCTGCCGTGCTGATCACTTTAACTTGATCATTGCGCTGATACTTTTTCGAGAGTTTATATAATGCTCCCCACTCGCCTGACGGTGTCGATAAAGCGACGGAAAAAACCCCCTCTTCAATATGGCCAGTAACGAGTGATAAATCCGTCCCACACTTCTCTCGCGTAGCACCAGCCAGAGCAAACGTTTCTGCTAATGGATCTCCGCTGTTGGCCATCGCTTGAGTCAGGCTCGGTAGTATCCAACCATGCCCTAGTTGCTTTTCAGCGTTTTCATCACCGTTTAGCCAGTACGTTAAGTATCCTCCGCTACTTTTTTCGGAGGTCGACACTGTTAGTCCTTTATCGACCAACAACTGGCCGACATTTTCAACCATAGGTAAGTCAATACTAACGGTATTACTCTCAAGGTGTTTATTAATTATCTGTACGAGTTTCAAACGCTGTTCAAGCTGATCTGAAGGACCAAAAAGTTTCACTTCAATAAAAGGCAAGTAAGAGCGATACCCTAGCTCATAGCCTTGAGGAAGTTTTAGCTGATCTAGCTTATCTGAAATACCGGATTCAGACAGACCAAACGTGTAGATTCGGCTACAACATGAACCTTGCACATCGGGAAACACTCTTCTCAGATCGGGAAGAATTTGCGTCTCTGCCATGAGCTTAAATTCACTTGGTACACCCGGTGTGAAATAAAAAATGGCATCATTAATCAGCATTTTGAAACCGCAAGCAGTGCCTATCGGGTTGTCCAATATCTCTGCCGTTTCTGGCAGCATTGCTTGCTTTAAATTACTGTCCGGCATAGGGATGCCACGTCGAGCATACAAACTTTCTAGATGCTGCAACCACTCTTTGAATAGCACCAGTTTACAATCGGCGGCTCTCGCGGCGGCGGCGGCACTCATGTCATCCGTTGTAGGGCCTAAACCACCATTAACAATAACCACATCGTTGTTAAAGCTGAGCATTAAAAACTCTTCAACCAAACTCGATAGGCTATCGCCAACCGTTGAGCGCTTTGTTAAGCCAAATCCATGTTGATAAAACAGGCTAGACAACCATGCCGCATTAGTATCAACAATATCACCGTGGAGGACTTCCTCACCAGTACTAAGCATTGCTATTTTCACAACTGACTCCTGAACGTAAGCACAATCCTATTTTCGTTATAGCGCTTATTTTTCTTTTTATTTGGACAAATCTCGCCGAGGTTTGTTGGGACTAAATAAGGGTCAAGTGTTTAAATGATTGATGTTTTGAGGGATAATTACGAGCCCGAACATACACCATTCACTCGGAGACCTTTGTGTCAAAATCATCCATGTTCAAGACGACTCTAACAGGCCTTTGCTTGGCTTCGTCAGCGCTTGCGCACGCAAGTCACTATGACCTAAGCCGTCATACAGAGTTTTCTTACACACCTGATTGTTTGTCAGGTTACTGCGAAACGACGACTCTGTACACCTTCGAGGCTCAAAATCGCGGTGTTATGTATGAACAGAATAATGATGATTCGCTAAACCTTGACGCAGGGCTTCAGCCTAAACATCTCATCATCCCTCAAGATAAAGACTGGGATTATCTGATGGGTCAAACCTACACCATTCTAGGTCTCAGTATCGCGACCGTAGGCATGATGACTTTTCTTCCAGAAAGTATCACCAAATGGGACGAAGAAGACCGAGACATGAGTAAGTTGGGGCAAAAGTGGAAAGATAATGTCTCTGACGGCCCCGTTTGGGATCGCGATGAACATGTCCTCAACTACATCATGCACCCATATTTTGGCGGCGTTTACTACACGGCAGCACGTCACGCTGGCTATAATGAATTTCAGTCGTTTTTGTACTCCGCAACTATGTCGACGTTCTTTTGGGAGTATGGCGTGGAGGCGTTCGCAGAAGTACCATCTTGGCAGGATATTTTTATCACACCATTCTTTGGTGCTGTTGTTGGTGAAATGATGTTAACGGCTGAGCAAGACATTATTGCAAACGGCGGCGAAGTTATGGGCTCTGAAACCGCAGGTGATGTTTCGCTCTTCTTCTTAAACCCTGTTGGACATATTCATTATTGGGTAACTGATGCATGGGGCGGTAGTGCAGAACTACAATTCAATTCATCACCTTGGTTTGGAAACCAAGATGTTGCAAAATTCGCCATGGACGCAGGCGCAAACTACGACAGTCAATTTTATGGTGTCGAGTTAAAAGTAACCTTCTAATCCTAAGTTGATACTCGGTAAAAAGCAGCCTTACGATGGCTGCTTTTTTGTGCTCTGAACATTGTTTTAATTATTTGCATCACGAATTAGTGTTAAAAATTGACTTTCATCAAACATTACCTGCCCTTAGCACCTACACTAAATAAAAGGATTTATTCCAATAACTTAAGTAGCACGTTTATTCGTACTGCGTCCAAACCTTGATTCCAGGAGGGGACATTATGAACACCGTATTTATTGTTAATTTTGTCGGACAAGCGTCACCCGCCACGATTAAAGAGCTCGCTGCAATCACACACGAAAACGGCGGGAAATGGCTGATCAGCAAAGTAAACTTTATCGAAGACCAAGTTGCAGGTGTCATCAAAGTAGAGCTTCCAAGAGAAAATGCCGACATCGTTAAACAGGCGTTCTCTTCTTGTCAGACTCTTGTTGTTAGGTTCGTCGACTCTGAACCTCATTCATATCGTGAAGACACTATCTTCCAACTTCGTTTAGATGCCAACGATAGAGCGGGTATTGTGAATGAAATTACTCACGTTCTCGATAATCAAGGTATCTCAATTTTAGATATGGATTGTCAGCGTGTATTCATTGCTGGAGGCGGAGGGGTAAGCTCTAGCTTATTCAGCGCTAAAATGGCGATAAAACTACCTAGCGAGCTAGAAATTGAAGACATAGCCAATGAGTTAGAATCTCTGAGTGAAGACACTCGTGTAATTGTAGAAAGCTAACTGCACACCTTTAACGCTTCCCCAATAAAAAGAGCAGCAATTCAGCTGCTCTTTGTCGTTCTAATACTCAATACGTTTTATTTCACTGACCACTGAGACAGTGAACGTTTGAAATCAGAGTAGTCAAATTCATTCAGTTTTTGAATGTCACCATTCGAGCGTTCACAGTAAACCGACGGCATACGTAGACCGTTAAACCAGTTCAGTTTCACCATGGTGTAACCGGCACTATCTAGAATATGCAGACGCTGTCCTATCTCTAGAGGCTGTTCGAAGTTCGCCACGCAGAACTGGTCTCCAGCCAAACAAGAGCACGAGCCGATCACATACTCGTGTTCACCATTTTCAGATGCTTCAAGAATTGACGCTGGCTCATTGTAGATCAACGTATCTAAGCGGTGAGCTTCTGTGGCTGAATCGACAATCGCCGTCTTCTTTACGTTCTCAACGATATCAACCACAGTGACCACTAGATCAGTCGTCTTGGTAATGATCGCTTCGCCCGGTTCTAGGTACATTTGCACGCCGTGTTTTTCAGCAAACGCTTTCAGCGCTAGGCCAAGCTTTTCGATGTCATAACCCGGCCATGTGAAGAACACGCCGCCACCCATGCTTACCCAGTCCAGCTTATCTAGGTACTCGCCAAACTGAGCTGAAATAGCATCGAGTAAACCGATAAACGCATCCACGTCTTTGTTCTCACAGTTCATGTGGAACATTACGCCATCAATACCATCAAAAATTTCCGGTTTGATGTGATCAGCCTGAACACCAAGACGAGAGAATTGACGCGCTGGGTTTGCTAAGTCTTGCCCTGCATAGCTCACACCTGGGTTCAGGCGCAAGCCAATCGATGCTTTACCTTCGACAATATGACGATAAGCCGCTAGCTGTGACTGAGAGTTAAAGATCATCTTGTCACAGATGTCCGCCACATCGCGAACGTCATCTTCGCTGTAACCCACGCTGTATGCGTGTGTCTCACCACCAAACGTTTCGTAGCCAAGCTTCACTTCAAACGGGCCAGAACTTGTTGTTCCGTCTAGGTAAGGCTTGATGATGTCGAATACACCCCATGTTGAGAAGCACTTCAGTGCTAATACAAGCTTCACACCAGAGATGTCTTTTAGCTGTTTTGCTTTCTCTAGATTCTCAATCAGCTTGTCTTCATTGATCATGAAGTATGGCGTTTTTAGTTCGTTTTGTTGCATTTTGATACCTTACGTCCCTTCGCCTTAGCAAAGGCACTATAAAATCGAACAAAGCCGACGCAAGTGCATCGGCTTAAACGTACAAATAAGAGTCGCTAAATTCTTACTTCAATTTATGGATAACAGGTTGCCCTGGCTCCAGTTCTTGAACATGCCAATCTAGACCAATAGATGGCATGGTTTCTAGGAATGGGTCTGGATCTAGTTGTTCCATGTTGAACACGCCTTTGTCTGCCCACTTGCCACGGAAGAACTGCAAAGCCGCAGTGATCGCTGGTACGCCAGTGGTATATGAGATAGCTTGGTGTTCAACATCTTCGTATGCGACTTCGTGATCAGCGTTGTTGTAAATAAATACACTGCGCTCTTTGCCATCTTTCTTACCTTGAACCCAAGTACCGATACACGTTAGGCCAGTGTAGCCTGGTGCGAGAGATGTTGGATCTGGTAGTAGTGCTTTTAGCACGTGCAAAGGTTGAACAACCGTACCGTCGTGAAGCGTTAGTGGATCTGGGCTGAGTAGACCGATGTCGCGCATCACATTGAAGTAGTTTAGGTAACGGTCACCAAAGCCCATCCAGAATTCGATGCGTTTCGCCGGGATGAACTCTTGCATAGATCGAACTTCGTCGTGCGCCATTGAGTACACTTTGTGTGAACCACAATTCGGGAATTCAAACTCAAGCATACGTGAGTGACAAGGTACTTGTTTCCACTCGCCGTTTTCCCAGTAGAACGAATCGCCTTGAATCTCAAGCATGTTCGTTTCTGGATCAAAGTTAGTTGCGAACTTCTTACCGTGGTCGCCTGCGTTTACATCCATTACGTCGATAGTATCGATTTCATCGAACAGATGCTTCACTGCGTATGCGGCAAACACCGATACTACGCCCGGATCGAAACCAGCACCAAGAATACCTGTAATGCCCGCTTCTTCAAACTTCTCACGGTAACCCCACTGCCAATCGTAAGCTTGAGGTACTTGTTGGCCTTCAGAGCACAAATCAACCGCAACAGATGTATCAAGGTATGACACTTTAGCTTGGTAACATGCTTCCATAATAGACATGTTCACCCAAGGAGGACCTGCGTTGATCACTAAGTCAGGTTGTACTTCTTTAATTAAAGCAACTAAAGAATCTACGTCGTCCGCGTTTACCGCTCGCGCTTCTAATTTCTTAGTTGAATCTTTCAGATTGTTTTTCTTCTGAATCGATTCGATGATTTTCTCACACTTACCTACGGTACGTGATGCGATTGTGATATCACCCAGAACGTCGTTGTTTTGTGCTGCTTTATGTGCAACTACCCAGCCAACGCCGCCTGCACCAATCTGTAGAATTGCCATAGTTTTCCGTTACCTTTGTTAAACTAGCTCTGCCGCTAGCGTATTGATTTTTGAGAGCAAAGATTCAAAGTCCGCCGTCGTCAGACACGGGTTCAAAATCGTAAATTTCAATGCAGTTTTATCGTCGACAATGGTTTCACCCAATACCGCGATACCGCGTGTTAACGCTTCTAAGCGCAACGTTTTGTTCAGTTCATCAAGATCCGCTGATTCATGTGTCGCGCGGAACAGAACCGTAGATAGTGATGGTTCAGCCAACAACTCAAAGTGTTTGTTATCTCGAATCATGTCCGCCACTTCAAGCGTCTGTTCAAGCAAATGATCATACATATCGCCTAGGGCTTTTGGCCCTACGCTTTGCATCGTCATAAACACTTTGAGCGCATCAAAACGCTTAGTTGTCGCAATAGACTTATCCACCAAGTTCGGTAGTTCGTCGTGTTCGCGGTTCAAATAGTCTGCATGGTGAAGCAGGAATTTAAAGTTAGACTTGTCATTTACCAATAGCGCACCACAACTGATGGTTTGGTAAAACAGCTTATGGAAGTCTACGCTGATGGAATGTGCACGCTCACAACCTTTCAGACGCGCTTTTTGGCTACTTAGAATCAGAGCTCCACCGTATGCACCGTCGACGTGCATCCACATGTCATGTTTCGCTGCGATATCGGCGATAAAGTCTAAGTCATCAATAGCACCGTGATCCGTTGTACCCGCGGTGCCAACAATGGCAAATGGGATCAAACCTTCTGCTTTGGCCTGATTGAGAACTTCGTCTAACTTAGTGACATCCATCGTTCCATCGGCATTAGCATCGACGGTCATGACCGCTTTTTCACCCAATCCCATCCAAGACGCTGATTTTTGAACCGTGAAGTGGGATTTTTTCGAACATACAATACGTAGCTTGTCTGCGTATTCAGGAAGGCCAAGCTTTTGAATTGAGTGTGCACTGAGTTTGTCAGCAATCCAATCTCGCGCAAGCATCAAACCCATTTGGTTACTTTGCGTGCCGCCGCTCGTGAAGATACCGTCCGCTTTTTCACCTAACTCATATTTATCGCATAGCCAGTTCACAACTTTCTGTTCAACATAAGTCGCTGATGAAGCTTGATCCCATGAGTCCATCGACTGGTTCAAAGCCGCAATCATTGCCTCTGCCGCAATCGCTGGCATCAACGGTGGAGTATGCAGGTGAGCAATACAATCTGGATGTTGAGTAAAAATTGCGTTTTTCGCGACCAGATCAGCAGCATCGTCGATAACGGATTTAAGAGGCGCATTTCCATTATCAAGATCAACGTCGTGAATCGCTGCTTCCAATGCTTTTGGATCCATACCTGAATACGGTGCAGTCACTTGTTCAAACACTGACTTCATTGCCGTAGTAGTGTGATTCATCACCGAAGCAAATTCATTGCTGCCCATCTCTCCAGTGTGGATGAAATGCTTCTTCCATTCATCTTGTGGCTGAGTTTCGATGTGACTACCGCCAGCGGCTAAAATCGCGTCTTCAAATACACGTAAAGCAAAGTCGATTTGCTCAAACGAGATGATAAGAGGAGGAAGGAAACGAATTACTGCGCCTTCGCGTCCACCTTTCTCAACGATCAAGCCACGCTCGAGTGCTGCGCGTTGAATAGAAAGTGTGAGTTCACTATCCGCTTGAGGTTCACCAAATTTATTGAGCTCACCGTTTGGAGTTTTAATCTCCACGCCTAGCATCAAACCTTTGCCACGAACCTCTGCGATACAGTTCACACGCTTTTGAATACTTTCAAGGCCGTAGCGCAGGTACTGACCCGCAACATTGGCATGCTCAACAAGGTTATCACGCTGGATAATTTCTAATGCTTTCGCACCAGAGACCATAGCTAGCTGGTTACCACGAAATGTACCTGTGTGCTCGCCCGGCTTCCATGTATCATGTTGCTTGTTGATAACCAATAGCGACATTGGTAAACCACCACCAATTGCTTTTGATAAACACAGAATATCTGGAACAATGCCCGACTCTTCGAACGCGAAATTGTAGCCAGTTTTACCAACACCACACTGGATCTCATCGAAGATCAGTAAGATACCGTGTTCATCACAAATACGACGTAACTCTCGTAGCCAGAATGCTGGCGCAGGAACAACACCACCCTCACCTTGCACTGGCTCCAAGATAATCGCGGCAGGCTTCATAATGCCTGACTCATCATCGTTTAAAAGACGATCGATATAGCGGATACTTGCTTTAGCACCTTCATCACCGCCAAGCCCAAAAGGACAACGCAGGTTGTATGGGAAAGGCATAAAGTGCACATCCGACATCAAACCAGTTCGACGAGCTTTGGTGCCTAAGTTACCCATCATGCCCATCGTACCGTTTGTCATACCGTGGTATGCACCACGGAAAGCAAACATGGTATTACGACCTGTCGTTTGTTTCGCTAGCTTGATCGCAGCTTCAACCGCATCAGCTCCAGACGGGCCACAAAATTGGATAACGCTGTTCTCGCTTAACTCTTGAGGAAGAAAAGACTTAACGGATTGAATAAACGTCGTTTTTGCTGATGTTGCAATATCTAGCGTCTGATATGGCAGTCCTGAATCTAATTGCTCTTTCAGAGCTTGGTTTATTTCAGGATGGTTATACCCCAAAGCTAGAGTGCCTGCCCCCGCAAGGCAGTCTAGAAAGATCTGTCCACGCGTATCTTCAACCAAGCACCCAAAGGCTTGTTTAATTGCGATCGGCAAACGACGTGGATAAGAACGTACTTCAGATTCATGCTCAGCCTGATCAATCAATACTTGATCTGGCGTTAAGTCATAAGTTCCCTCAACGATAGGAACCTGAGACGAAAAAATGTTTGCGATATTGCTATCGACTTCAAAGGCAGTGCTCATACTACATAATCCCTTGAATTATAATAATTCTGTATCCTGTATTAATAATCATTAGAATGAAATTACAGGAGGTGTGAATACCCCTCCGCATTTGTCAGTGCATAAATGACAAATACAGATCATCCGCCACGATACGCGCGGCTTTATATGTAAAAGGGATTAATCAAGGTTCTGTAATGCACCCGTTTTGTAAAACAGGACATTTCGGCAGTATGAAGCTGATTAGTGTGTGTTTATTCAAAGGTTTCAATGTTGGGTTTCCCATTAATATGCCGCGTTTACAGCATTAGTATCCCGTCTATCGACAAAAGGCTTTGCCGATACCTACCCTACGCAGTGTCACAATCAGCTTGAATGGTCACTACGCGTATCCCCCAGAGATCAAACGTTGTTAATTACGCTCCGAGATTGCGCGCGAATTTATCACAAAATAAAATCTTCTGGCAACGATTTTTCATATTAGTAACAGTGATGTAAATCACAACAAAACATACCCCATCGCAACTCGCATGTTCATATTCATGAGCTATGCTTTTCTGCTTCTCTCAAACAGCTGTTATTTAAACAAATATTCTTGAGATATCATCACCTCATCCAACAGAGGTTTAAGGTTGTGCTGCTTAATCGTAAAACATTCCTTTCTATATCCGGAACATTTAAAAAGATAGCATTCTCGTCACAGCTTTGCCTGGATCAAGAGTGGTTATTCTCCACAAGTGATGGTTTAAACATAGACTAGTAGGAATGGCTAAGATGCTTTGCAATGGCAGAATGAACAATCACTTGAGTCAATGAGACAAAGGGTTCGTTACTTAACGAAGTCTGTGACAGAAAAGAAGTTTGAGATTTTCAAAAAATACGAAAAAGGCCTAACATTTTCATGTTAGGCCTTAAATCTGGAGCGACACACGAGGTTCGAACTCGTGACCTCAACCTTGGCAAGGTTGCGCTCTACCAACTGAGCTAGTGTCGCATTTAATATGAGATGGTGCCCCGGGCCGGACTTGAACCGGCACAACGCGAACGTCGAGGGATTTTAAATCCCTTGTGTCTACCAATTCCACCACCAGGGCACACAAATATTCTTTGTGATGCCTTTACAGAAAAGTAAAACACCATCTGATACCGCTAATGCCATATCAATAAAACTTGGAGCGACACACGAGGTTCGAACTCGTGACCTCAACCTTGGCAAGGTTGCGCTCTACCAACTGAGCTAGTGTCGCATTTATTCTCGAAAGCCATTCGATCTCAAAAGAATAATGGAGGCGCCTCCCGGAGTCGAACCGAGGTCCACGGATTTGCAATCCGCTGCATAGCCACTCTGCCAAGGCGCCTCATTTGTGAATAAAACTAAGCTTTTTCACCACCCTTTCGAGCCGTGCTCTCTTGGGTACGGGATGCATTCTACGGATTCGAGCGATCGAGTCAACACTATTTTTATTTTTTTAAATCGTTTGACTAGAATTTGTGCGAAAGACGATGGATTGCTTAGTTTTAATACTAAAAATCGCTTAAATACACTTGTTTATCATAAAACTTTGGCTACGCCTTACACTGCTGGCCGTGCGTTGCGTGCATTGAAGTATTAATAATCAGAAGACTCGCCTCTCTAAGACTCTCCAAGGACAAAAACAAGACTTAGATCACAAATAGAACTCTATCGAAGCAAAAGCCCCAGATACAAATTGCAAACATGGCCGTTAGCAAGCATTGAAAAGCGAGAGAAGCCAAAAAATGCTGTAGATTGTCTTAGATACAAAAAAGCAGGCTATTAAGCCTGCTTTCTAACATCAGAATTTAATGGTGCTCTTCATTCAACAGATCGTCTTTCGCAGCAGCCAAATATTGAATCATTGACCAATATGTCAAGAAAGTTGCCACATACAAGGCCGCAAAGCCTAGCCAAACCATCCATTCATCGTAACGCCATATCAATACCCATAAGGCGAACATTTGCGAAACAGTTTTTACTTTGCCAACCCAAGATACCGCAACACTTGCTCGCTTACCGATTTCAGCCATCCATTCTCGCAATGCTGAGATAATGATTTCTCGCGCAATCATCGTTACCGCAGGAATGGTCACCCAAATTGAATGATAATGTTCCGTGATTAGAATCAATGCCGTTGCCACTAGCACTTTATCAGCGACAGGATCAATAAACGCGCCAAAACGAGAAGTTTGGCCAAGTTTACGGGCCAACATGCCGTCAAGCCAGTCAGTAAAACCCGCTACCCAAAACACCATTGCTGCTGCAAACGGTGCCCATGAATAAGGTAGATAAAAGACAACCACAAAAACAGGGATTAGGAACAGTCTAAGAAGAGACAGAATGTTCGGGATATTCAAACGCATTTTATTATTCTCTTACACATTGCGGCTTAATGTTGCGCGATTTTCCTTATTGTTTCAATGCTTGGAAAATAATTTCTGCTAAAGAGTGACTTATTCCCGGTACTTTGGCGATTTCTTCGACACTTGCACGTTTAAGTTCTTGTAACCCACCCATGTACTTGAGTAACGCCTGACGTCGTTTAGGGCCGATTCCCTCAATCCCTTCGAGTGCACTCGTACGTCTGGTTTTACCTCGCTTAGCACGGTGCCCCGCTATAGCATGGTTATGGCTTTCATCACGAATATGTTGGATAAGATGCAGCGCAGGAGCATCGCTTGGTAAATGAAACTCGTCCCCATCGACTGTAATCAGCGTTTCTAAACCTGGTTTGCGAGTAACGCCTTTTGCAATACCAATCATGATAGGACGCTTTGGCCAATCCCCCCAGTACTGCGAAATGATGTCATGCGCACGATTTAACTGACCTTTACCGCCATCGATAAAGATGATGTCGGGAATTTTCTCTACGTCCAATTGCTTCGAATAACGGCGCTCCAACGCTTGTCCCATTGCTGCGTAATCATCACCACCGGTAATCCCAGTAATGTTGTAGCGACGATACTCTTGCTTTACGGGGCCTTCGTTGTTGAACACCACACATGACGCAATCGTGCTTTCCCCCATCGTATGGGAGATATCAAAACATTCCATTCGAGCTATAGACTCCAACTTCAATGTTTCGCGAAGCGCATGAAAACGCTGATTAATCGTCATCTTGTGATTGATTTTGGTGGTAATCGCCGTTAGTGCATTCGTGTTCGAAAGCTTGAGATACCTTGCTCGAGAGCCAGTTGGCGACGTATGAAAATGAACCTTACGGCCTGCCACTTCACTTAACGCTTTCTGTATTGGCGCAATATCTTCTGCCAACTCTTGATTCAAAATAATACGAGAAGGAATTGTACGTGCTTCGTTATGGCTCAAATAGTATTGAGTCAGAAAACTATCGAACACTTCCTGCTGGCTTGTATTTTGTGGGATTTTCGGAAAATGGCTACGGCTACCAAGCACTTTGCCTTGGCGTATCATCAGGATATGGATACACGCGATACCATTCTCCTGAGCAAACCCGAGTACATCCATATCATCCATGCTGTCTTCTGAGACGTACTGCTGCTCTTGAACACGCCTAATCGCTTGGATTTGATCGCGAAATTTAGCGGCATCTTCAAAGCGCAATTGCTGACTGGCATCTTCCATTTTCTCAATCAACTGTTTGAGTACTTGCTGATCTTTGCCTTGCAAAAACATGCGCACAAAGCCAACCAACTCTGCATATTCTTCATCAGAAATGATGGTATTAACGCATGGTCCTGCACAACGACCAATTTGGTACATCAAACATGGGCGCGTTCGGTTGGAATAGACAGTGTCTTCACACTGGCGCACAGGAAATATCTTTTGCAGCAAATGCAATGTTTCTCTTACTGCACCAGAATCTGGGTAGGGGCCAAAATATTCACCTTTGCGCTTCTTGGCGCCACGGTGGATAGAAAGCCGTGGGTGCTTATGACCGCTAATAAAGATATAAGGGTAAGACTTATCATCTCGCAGCAACACATTGTATTTCGGTAAATACTGCTTGATGTAGTTATGCTCTAAGATCAGCGCTTCTGTCTCAGTATGAGTCACCGTGACGTCTATTTTGGCGATATTACTGACAAGCGCGCGAGTTTTCTCACTGTCTACTTTTTTTCGAAAGTAGCTTGAAAGGCGCTTTTTAAGGTCTTTGGCTTTACCTACGTAGATTACAACAGCTTCGGCGTTGTACATTCTGTAAACGCCGGGCTGATGAGTTACTGTCTTGAGAAAGGAAGCCGAATCGAAAGGAGGATTCACGCTAAAGGGTCTCGGTGTCCAGCATTCCGTGGCGAATCGCTAAGTGAGTTAACTCAACGTCACCATTAATGTCCAATTTACTAAAGAGTCGGTAGCGATAGCTGTTGACTGTCTTTGGACTTAAATTAAGTTGCTCAGAAATATCCGTTACCTTTTGGCCTTTGGTGATCATAAGCATGATCTGCAATTCACGCTCGGATAAGTCTTTAAAAGGGTTCTCAGAGGCTGGAGAAAATTGACTCAATGCCATCTGCTGCGCAATCTCTGGCGAGATGTAACGCTGCCCACTATTAACTACACGAATCGCATTCACCATTTCGTCAGGGCCAGCACCTTTGGTTAAATAACCAGACGCACCTGCCTGCATCACCTTGGTTGGAAACGGGTTTTCTGTATGAACGGTAAGTACGATGATTTTCACATCAGGATTCACGCGAAGAATTTTTTTAGTGGCTTCCAAGCCGCCAATTCCTGGCATGTTCATGTCCATTAAAACGACGTCAGCATGATTACTGCGACACCATTTTACTGCATCTTCACCGCTGTCAGCTTCTCCTGCTACGTTCATTCCACGGACGTCTTCAATAATACGTCGTATCCCTGTGCGAACCAGCTCGTGATCATCTACAAGGAAAACATTTATCAAACTTGTATCTCCACACTTTGTATTGGTTCTGCACCCACATAACCATTATTTGTTAAATGTGGATATCAGTATGACTGCCTATATACTAACGTAATCGACAAAAAATTGCTTTCTATGAATATGTGCTGAAACGCAAACTTTAGCAAGAACTTATTCATAAACCACTCTATTATTTTAGAGCGTGATGAGCAGAACCGAAATCTAAGAAAAGACAATTAACAACATTAAGTACAATAAATCAAGTAACTAGGTTTCATATTGCCCAGAGAAACACGCTATAACTTAAAATGACACTGTCCCTCTTGCACCAAAGACTAACTTGTAATCACTAATTCCAGCAAAAATTTGAGACGCTTTCTTTACTGGTTATTTTTACAGTTCTTAGTGTTAAACTAACGTTCTTCAAGTTTTCTAAGGTTTCTCACATTTGAATATTCAACAAGGCTTCCTGCTAACTCGACATACACGAGACATCAAAGGTCAAACTCAAATCGAGCTGTGGCTTTCGACAGAAGCAGGCCCTACTCAGTTACTTATTAATGGTGAGAAGCCAGTATTTTTCATCGCTCAGAAACACTCAGAGCAAGCAAAGACACTCGCACGAGAAAAAAACATATTCGTCGACATCCGCCTTTTGGATCTCAAAACGTTTGAACATACGCCTCTTGCTGCCTGCTATACCAATGTAACCAGAGACGCTCTCGCACTCAAAGACACATTCGCTCAAAAAGATATCACTACGTATGAAAGTGATATTCGCCTCGCCGATCGCTACCTAATGGAACGTTTTATCAAAGGCAGTATCGAGTTTACAGGCAATGTGACTCGCACCAATGGCTACCAACACGTCCAGAGCGCAAAATGCCGTGCGGGGCAATATGAGCCGAAGTTAAACGTTGTCTCGTTAGATCTAGAATGCTCTGAGAAAGGCATTCTTTACTCAATCGGATTAGACAGCGTCATGGATTCCCGCGTTATAATGATCGGAGAACCAGAACCTTCGGAGACACCGATACAATGGGTTAAGGATGAAAAAGCGCTTCTAGAAGCACTCATCGTTTGGTTTAAACAATTCGACCCCGATGTCATTGTCGGTTGGAACGTCATTGATTTTGACTTTCGTCTGCTACACAAACGAGCAGAATGGCACAACATGAAGCTAATGCTTGGTAGAGCAGACCAAGCCAGCTTTTTCAGAAGTTCATCTCAAAGCCAACAAGGGTTTATTTCCATTCCAGGGCGAGTTGTAATGGACGGTATCGATACGTTAAAAACGGCGACTTATCACTTTCGGTCTTGGTCATTAGAGTCTGTATCTCAAGAACTCTTAGGGGAAGGGAAAGAAATCCACAACGTTCATGACCGCATGGATGAGATCAATCGTATGTACCGCTCCGACAAACCATCGCTGGCTAAATATAATTTACAAGACTGCGTGTTAGTGAATAAGATTTTCAATCAGACTCACCTGCTAGACTTTGCAATAGAGCGCTCTCGTCTCACTGGTGTCGAACTGGATCGTGTCGGCGGTTCGGTTGCAGCATTCACAAACCTATACATGCCTCAGATACACCGAGCAGGCTACGTTGCTCCGAACCTACACCCTGAAAATTGGATTGCCAGCCCCGGCGGTTACGTGATGGACTCCATCCCTAACCTATATGATTCTGTTTTAGTATTGGATTTTAAGAGTCTATATCCATCGATTATTCGCTCTTTCTTGATTGATCCTATGGGTTTAGTTGAGGGGTTATTGCTCGATATTGGAAAAGAAGAAAATCAGGCTGTACCTGGCTTTCGCGGTGGGCAGTTCCATCGTACGAAACACTTTTTACCAGAAATGATTGAAAAGCTTTGGGCAGCACGTGATGTTGCAAAGAAGAACAATGAAAAAGCTTTTTCTCAGGCAATCAAAATCATCATGAACTCCTTTTATGGCGTACTGGGCTCATCGGGATGTCGTTTCTTTGATACTCGGTTAGCTTCTAGTATTACCATGCGCGGACATGAAATCATGAAGCAAACTAAGGTGCTGATTGAGGAGCAAGGATATCAAGTGATTTACGGCGATACGGATTCCACATTCGTGTCGTTGAATCGACCATACAGTCAAGTAGAAGCTGACGCTGTTGGAAATCAATTAGTTGATTACATCAACTCTTGGTGGCAAAAACACCTGCGTTCTGAGTACAACCTAACATCTATGTTGGAAATCGAGTATGAAACCCATTATCGCAGATTCCTTATGCCAACGATTCGTGGCGCAGAAACTGGCTCGAAAAAGCGCTATGCGGGTTTAATCGGTGAAGGAGAGCAAGAACGGATTGTATTTAAAGGGTTAGAAAGTGCCCGTACTGACTGGACCTCGTTAGCACAGAAATTTCAAAATACACTCTATAGCATGATTTTCCATGGTGAAGATCCAAGCGACTATGTCCGAGAGATGGTTGAGAAAACTAATAACGGTGAATTTGATGAACAGTTGGTGTATCAAAAGCGACTGCGCAGAAAACTGCATGAGTATCAGAAGAACGTCCCGCCACAAGTGCGTGCAGCTCGTTTAGCGGATGAGATAAATGCCAAGCTTGGCCGCCCATTACAGTATCAAAACAAAGGGCGAATTGAATACATTATTACCGTGAACGGCCCTGAACCTTATGAGTACCTCAATAGCCCGATTGATTATCAACATTACATTGATAAACAACTCAAACCCGTTGCGGATGCGATTCTCCCTTTCATTGGGACGGACTTTGACAGGCTTTCAGCGCCACAAATGGGGTTGTTTTAGCCGATACGAAACTCTGTTTTCTGGTACTGTTTGACTAACCAATCACCAAACGCATCAATTAGCCCGATAACAGAACGCTTGGGAATCCCCCGGCCAGAAAGTAAAATTTCTAGCCGCTCGATCTCAAGCTGCTTTTCAGGATGATAAGTTAAGAATACCTTGCCACATTGTATAGGGTCATCAAACCAACGTTTATCTCGATACATCACCAAAGAGTATGACGCTCTTAGTAACTTTTTAGCAATCACGCGCTGGGCGGCCACCTGCTCTTCTATCGCCTTCGCTTGTACGATTTTTTTGCGATACACCGTAATCCAATCTTCCACATCCATATTCCAGTGCTTAGCAATTTCCCAACTGGGGACGTAATCACCAAAACAGTCTGCTAGATCATCACCATAAACACAGACACAGCAATGCTTAAGCATAAAGCCCCAAGTGAAAATACTGTCTAAATTAGCCACTTCACTCACTAAGGCTGTACGGACCGATACACCATTAACGTGAGGGTAACTCTGCTGCGCACGCCACTTAATTGTGTTGAGCAAAGTCGCGCGATTGTGCTCAAAGGATGATTGAGTAACGACAACCAGGTCTAAGTTCGACTTCCCAACGATCGCTGTTTTACGAGCAACACTACCGTATACATAAACGCTGTGTAAGTTTTGCCCCAATCCACCTTTGAGACAAGCGGTGACTTCCCTAATTAAAGGCGCAAACTCTGGTTGAAATGGTTGTTTAGGATCGATAACAGGCAGAGACATGACTTAAAACGTGTTCTCAGATGGTTCAAGAAGTTGGGCTATATGTTCTCTTAGCCGACTCACCGAATCAAGTCCATTCAGGTGTTTAGTCATGGGAATAACAACAAATTTCTGCAATGAATTTTAATGCTAGGCGGCTAACTTAGCGCTATAATCACCGAGTTTTGCTTAATAAGTATGAATAGGAATATACAATGCCAAAGGCAAGTGAAATCAAAAAAGGCTTCGCAATCGAGTCTAATGGTAAAACTCTTCTAGTTAAAGACATCGAAGTAACGACTCCTGGCGGTCGTGGCGGCGCTAAAATCTACAAAATGCGTTGTACAGATCTAAACACGGGCGCACGTGTAGATGAGCGTTACAAGTCTGATGACGTTGTTGAAACGGTAGAAATGAACAAACGTGCAGTTGTGTACTCATACGCTGACGGCGATGAGCACATCTTCATGGATAACGAAGACTACTCACAATACACATTCAAGCACAATGAAGTTGAAGACGACATGCTGTTCATCAACGAAGATACACAAGGTATCCACATTATCCTTGTTAACGGTGCTGCAGTGGGTATTGAACTACCATCTTCTGTTGAGCTAGTGATTGAAGAAACTGACCCTTCAATCAAAGGTGCTTCTGCATCTGCTCGTACTAAACCAGCACGCTTCGCTTCAGGTCTTGTCATCCAGGTTCCTGAGTACATTGCAACTGGTGACCGTGTTATCATTAACACAGCTGAACGTAAATACATGAGCCGAGCATAAGCATGTCTGATTTGATTTCTTACGACGACGTCATCGACGCAGCGTACGACATTTTCCTTGAGATGGCTCCAGATAACCTAGAGCCTGCTGACGTGATTCTGTTTACTGCGCAATTTGAAGATCGTGGTGCCGCAGAACTTGTTGAAACTGGTGATGACTGGGTTGAACATGTTGGCTTCGAGATCGACAAAGAAGTATATGCAGAGGTTCGTATCGGCCTAGTAAATGAGGAAAATGACGTTCTTGATGACGTATTTGCTCGTATGCTAATCAGCCGAGACCCTGAACATAAGTTCTGCCATATGCTTTGGAAACGCGATTAACGTTTCTTCATCATGAACAAAGATACCAGCCTAGTGCTGGTATTTTTTATCTGTTGTTTTCGTCTAGCTGAGATATTTGTTTATACAAAGCACCCTGCTCTATATAGGCTTTAGATCCTTTTGTTATGTAACAGATAAGAAAAAGGCTTGCCGAATTGGCAAGCCTTTCTGATGTTTTGCTATCGATTAACGATGCTTGTTGCGTGCGCCTTGGTCACCAGCAGTCTTCTTCGGCTTACGACGAGAAGGGTTGTTGCTGCGACCTTTTGGCGTGTTAACACGCTCTTCATGGCGCTTAACTGCGCGACGAATTTTTTGGCTGCGTGCACGCTCACGTTTGCGTGACGTGTTGTCTTTGTTCAGATCAAGCATGGTTTCTTTCTCTGGACGAAGCTCTACAAGCTCACGCAAGTAGTTTACTTCTTTCAGGTCAAGCTCCATCCAACCGCCACGAGGCAGTTTCTTGTCTAAGAAGATGTCGCCGTAACGAACACGTTTCAGACGGCTAACGGTACACTCTTGCGATTCCCATAGTCGACGAACTTCGCGGTTACGACCTTCGTTGATAACAACGTAAAACGTGTGGTTCATGCCTTCACCACCCGCGTAAACAACATCTTCAAAGCGAGCTAAACCGTCTTCCAGTTCAACACCTTTCACTAGATTACGAACTTTCTGTTCAGTTACTTCACCGAACACACGTACTAGGTATTCACGTTCAACTTGGCGGCTTGGGTGCATTAAGCGGTTCGCCAGTTCACCATCCGTTGTGAAAAGTAGAAGACCAGAAGTGTTCGCATCCAGACGACCAACTGAAATCCAACGAGAGCCACGAATTTTTGGCAGACGATCAAAAACAGTACGACGACCTTCTGGATCGTGACGAGTACACAGTTCACCCTCAGGTTTGTAGTACGCAAGTACACGACAAATCACTTCTTCTTGAATCTTTGCAGAGACAATGTGACCATCGATACGAACTACGCTGCTCTCGTCTTCAAGTCTTTCACCAAGCTTAGCGACTACACCGTTCACGCTAACGCGACCAGATTTAATTAACGATTCAATCTCACGACGAGAACCGTGACCAGCACGTGCTAATACTTTTTGTAACTTTTCGCTCATTTATCTACCTATGTGTCGTCTTCACAGACGTCTAGACCAGGATTGGTCTGCATTTTGCTATTTACCCATTTCAGTGGGATTTTTCGGTCGGACATTATACGTAACTTTCTTAGTTAATGTAAGCTAAATCGGCGCCATTCTCCACACCAAAATTCACTTCAAAAATGACCGAAATATTTGTCCTATTCTGCAACTTTTTTACTACTTAATGCAGGCATTGCTTAACGAGAATCCCACTAATATCGGTCTTCCTGAACCACTTTAACCACGCTGTACCTGATAAAATTGTCAGGGTTACAACAATAACCACTTGGGGTGTGTTTACTGTTCGTATTGCTAGAAAGCAACGAAGAATAAGCCGTCCCTGTTTGCAGCTAAGTAATACCAATCACCGCAGACAATGAGCGCTCATAGCAAAACAAGGTCGTGGGTAACAAGACAAAAATTGTCTTTAAGTCATTAGTTCACATCAAAAATAACACTAATGCTATCGTGTACTCTGACTCTCTAGGTTCGCTCTGCACTCTTGGCGATTGGCATAAATCAGACAAAAAGGAATAGAACAATGTCTATGCTAAATCTCGACCTAAATTGGATTTTTGGGACATCTCAAGATGACGATATGACAGGCACAAAAGGCTCTGAAACAACCGATATTTTCTTCGGCTTCTGTGGTGATGATAAGTTTGTAGGATACGGAGGTAATGATATTGTCTTCGGTGGCTGGGGAGATGATACCTTGCTTGGTGGCCGAGGTAACGACTTTGTTTCTGGCGGCTTTGGAAACGATTTCCTATCCGGCGGATTAGGAAACGACAAACTCTTTGGTGGCTGTGGCGACGACACAATTTTTGATTATTCAGGCAACAACTACTTGAGTGGTGGCTGGGGTAACGACACGCTCGTTGTTGGTGATGGTGAATCGGTACTGAGCGGTGGCTGTGGAGACGACACCTTCGTGCTTACAAACCGCCTGGCTATTGGTGTACCTGATCAGCCAGTGTCTTCCAACGATATTGATGTTAAAGCCGACATTGTCGATTTTAATATTTTCCATGACAAACTTGTCTTTGATATGGGCCGAGACACTGATAACGATGGCATTCGAGATACGTTCTTGGATTCAGCGGATGATCTGACTTTATCTTACAATGAATGTGGCTGGGCAGTATTCTCAAGTGATGAATACAATGTTGAAGTGACACTAAACGGTGTGAGCTCTGCATACATCAACTATGCAGAACAAAATGGTATCGACATTTTCGATTTCGCTTAACCTCAATCAGTTAAGTTCAATGAGATATTCGATATGACAACTAAAATAGGAGGCGCGATGCCTCCTATTTTGTTTGACGGTGGTGTGCGTCTACTATTCGAATGGTGCAGGGTCACCAGATCCCAAACGAACCACAACAGGTTCACCTTCGCTAAAGTCAATTACAGTCGTAGGTTGTTCACCTAGGTAACCGCCATTAAGAATCACATCAACCGCATGTTCTAGTTTATCGCGAATATCCTCTGGATCAGATTCTGTTACGTCACTGCCAGGTAGAATCAACGACGTAGACATCATCGGCTCACCTAATGCTTCCAACAAGTCCAAGGCAATTTGATTGTCTGGAACACGGATACCGATGGTCTTACGTTTTGCATTCATCAAACGACGCGGCACCTCTTTTGTGCCTTTGAAGATGAAGGTGTAAGGACCTGGTGTGTTATTTTTCAGCAGTCGGAATGCAGAGTTATCCACTCGCGCATAGAGAGAAAGCTCCGACAAATCACGACACAGTAAAGTAAAGTTATGCTTATCATCCAGACGACGAATCTGACAGATTCGTTCCAGTGCCTGTTTGTTCTCCAACTGACAGCCAAGTGCGTACCCTGAATCAGTAGGGTAAACCACAACGCCGCCGTTACGAATGATTGCTACTGCTTGATTAATCAAGCGAGCCTGTGGGTTTTCTGGGTGAACGTAAAAAAACTGGCTCATTGTAATTCCTCATTATCGAGCCTCTCGGCTCTATATTTTTATGGGTTCTCGACTTCGTATTACTGAGTATTATTCAACGAAGGATCTATTCCCCAATCTTTCCAAACTGGTTCGACGCCAGCAGGCAACCATAGGTTCCTTCCTAGCTCCATCCACGGTGATGGGTAGTGAAAATCACTGCCTTGAGAGGCTAATAGTTTGTATTGTATAGCATAATCAGCCAAGTTGCGCCTTTCTTGTTGCGCTTGCTGTGGCTGTGCAACTTCCATCGCATCACCACCCGCTTCGACAAACGCTGCTAGAAGACGCTTAATCCACTTCGCTGTCAACTTATATCTACCAGGATGCGCTAATACCGCCATTCCACCAGCCGCATGGATAGCATCAACCGCATCCTTCATCGAACACCAATTCGGTGGTACATAACCTGGGTTATTACGCGTTAGGTATTTTTTAAACACCATTTGCATGGTTTTTGCGTAACCATTATCTACCAACCATTTCGCGAAATGCGCTCTTGTCACTGGAGCATCACCGGCGATTTGCCTTACCTCTTCAAGCACACCTACTCGAGTTGCTTTTTGTAGTCGCTCTGCAATTAACTCAGATCGTGTTATGCGATGCTGCTTCTGCTGTTCTATGAGGGCAGATAATTGTTCATTTTCCGGATCGATATTCAGGCCGACAATATGAATGTCTTTGTTTTGCCAGACGGTCGATATCTCAATGCCATTGATGATTTTTATCGGCAAATTATTATCTTGAACGTATTGCTTAGCTAACGCCAAACCGTCAACCGTATCGTGATCAGTGATCGCCAAAACCTCGATATCAAAACTCAGCGCCCTTTCCACTAAATCTTTAGGCTCTAACCGACCGTCCGATGCAGTGGTGTGACTATGTAAATCAATTCTCATATTTTTATCGTTTTAATGCCGTTTTGGGGTTGACTTTTTACTCTCGCACTAGTTAACTAGTACACAAATACAAAGTACGTAATTTAAGGTTCACCATGTTACAAGAATTTAACCAAAACCAAAAAGCGAAAGTTGCGGTTTGTCTTAATAAGGCAAACTCATCAGATCTTGCTTGGTGGCGCACTTGGACTAGTTCTTGGTGGGCAAACGTATACTTCTAGTTTATAGAACCAAACGTTGTAAAGCCCGCTACTTAAGCGGGCTTTTTTGTTTTGTTGCTCATTTCACATTCAACTGCCTAAACATTAATCGAATATAGCCAAGTCTAGATTGGGAGAACGTTTGCTTTATGCGACTATGTACGGCAGGAAGATTTAAACAGCTACAAGGAGGTCTTGTGAACAAGGCCATTGAAATTAAGAAACTTGGACAGCTTGAAGTGCTAACGGCTTCCGTCCCTTATACTCAAGACCCGACTCGCTTGTTCCACACACTATGTGAGAACAAAACTGACAGCCTATTGCTGGAATCTGCTGAGATCGATTCAAAGCAAAATTTAAAATCCCTGCTAATCGTAGATTCAGCGGTTCGCATTGTTTGCTTCGGCCATACCGTTAGCATGCACGCCTTGACCAATAACGGTAAAAACCTACTGTCTCACCTAAACCAAAACATCCGTGGTGACGTTGAGAGCAAGTTCGATGGCGAAGCGCTAACTTTGGAGTTTAACCAGCCATGCGACACGTTAGATGAAGACTCTCGCCTACGTGAAGCCTCTTCTTTCGATGCGCTGCGTTTGGTTCAGCATAGTTTTGATATTTCACAGCAAGACAAACACGCAATTTTCCTTGGTGGTCTGTTTGCCTACGACTTAGTCGCAAACTTTGAGCCGCTTGGTAATGCCGAAGCAACAAATCAGTGTCCAGATTACGTTTTCTACGTCGCGGAAACACTACTTGTTGTCGACCATCAAACGGAATCTTGCCAGCTTCAAGCGACGTTGTTTGTTGATGGTTCAGAGAAAACAGCGTTAGAGACTCGTATTGCAGAAATTAGCGCCCAGTGTGCAGCGCCAAAACTGTTGCCGAGTGCAGAGCAAATAACAGATGTAACGGTAGAACCTAGCGTGTCTGATGCAGACTTCCGCCAAACCGTTCGCGACTTAAAAGAGTTCGTAGTGAAAGGCGATGTATTCCAAGTTGTACCGTCTCGTAGATTCACTCTACCTTGTCCTTCTCCACTGGCGGCTTACAAAGAACTGAAACAAAGTAACCCAAGCCCTTACATGTTCTACATGCAAGATGAGCTGTTCACTCTGTTTGGCGCATCACCTGAAAGCGCGCTTAAGTATGAAACCGACACTAACCAAATTGAAATCTACCCAATCGCAGGCACTCGTCGCCGCGGTAAGCGCCCTAACGGCGAGATTGATTTCGACCTAGATAGCCGCATCGAACTTGAACTGCGTACCGACATGAAAGAAAACGCAGAGCACATGATGTTGGTTGACTTAGCACGTAACGACGTCGCTCGTATTGCTCAAGCTGGCACTCGCCACGTAGCAGACCTTCTAAAAGTCGACCGCTACAGCCACGTAATGCACTTGGTATCTCGTGTGGTTGGTCAACTGCGTGAAGACCTAGACGCGCTGCACGCATACCAAGCATGTATGAACATGGGCACGCTCACTGGTGCACCAAAGATTCGTGCCATGCAGTTGATTCGTGATGTAGAAGGCGCACGACGCGGTAGCTACGGCGGTGCTGTGGGTTACCTTACCGGTGAAGGCACACTCGACACATGTATCGTGATCCGCTCAGCTTACGTTGAGAACGGGATTGCTCAAGTTCAAGCTGGTGCAGGCGTGGTGTTCGACTCCGATCCACAAGCGGAAGCAGACGAAACACGCGGCAAAGCACAAGCGGTAATCTCTGCTATCCAAGCAGCGCATAAGTCACAATAAGGAATAGGGTTCAGAGATGGCTAATATCATTTTTATCGACAACTTTGACTCGTTCACCTACAACCTTGTGGATCAATTCCGCTCGCTAGGTCACTCAGTCAAGATTTACCGAAACAACATCCCAGCAGAAACCATCGAACAAGCGGTAAACGCGCTTGAAAACCCAGTGGTTCTACTATCACCAGGTCCTGGTGCACCTTCAGAGGCAGGCTCAATGCCAGCGCTTATCCAACGTATGAAAGGCAAAGTGCCAATGATTGGTATTTGTCTTGGTCACCAAGCGATTGTTGAAGCATACGGCGGCACCGTTGCTGGCGCGGGCGAAATCATTCACGGTAAGGTCTCTATGATGGAGCACCAAAACCATGCGATTTACCAAAACCTACCATCACCACTTGCAATTGCACGTTACCACTCGCTGGTTGCGACCAAGGTTCCTGAGAGCCTAACCATCACAGCAGAAGTGGATGACTTGGTAATGTCTGTTGTACATGAAGAAGATAAAGTTTGCGGGTTCCAGTTCCACCCGGAATCTATTATGACGACCTACGGAGCAACACTGTTGGCCAATGCCATTGAATGGGCACTTGAAGAACAAACTTCAGCGACCCCACTCACTGCTTAAAAAGCACTTGGCACATAAGAAATTTAGGAGAGGAAATATGGAAGCAATCATCAACCCTATTATTACCAAACTGTACGAGCAAGAATCGCTTACTCAGGAAGAGAGCCAACAGCTATTCGACATCATTATCCGTGGGGAACTAGACCCAATTTTAATGGCATCAGCACTGACTGCACTAAAACTCAAAGGCGAAACGCCAGACGAAATTGCAGGCGCGGCGAAAGCACTGCTGGCAAACGCAAATCCATTCCCTCGCCCAGATTACGATTTCGCAGATATCGTAGGTACTGGTGGTGACGGTCACAACACCATCAACATTTCAACCACTGCGGCGTTTGTTGCTGCAGCATGTGGTCTAAAAGTAGCGAAACACGGTAACCGCAGCGTTTCAAGCAAATCTGGTTCTTCTGATCTTCTTGATTCATTTGGTATCAACCTAGCTATGAGCGCAGAAGATACGCGCAAAGCGGTAGACGATATTGGTGTCGCTTTCCTATTTGCACCTCAATACCACGGTGGTGTGCGCCATGCGATGCCAGTGCGTCAAACTATGAAAACACGCACCATCTTTAACATTCTTGGCCCACTGATTAACCCTGCTCGTCCTAACATCGAATTGATGGGCGTTTACAGTGAAGAACTGGTTCGTCCTATCGCAGAAACCATGCTACAAATGGGTATGAAGCGCGCCGCTGTAGTACACGGCAGTGGCTTGGACGAAGTAGCAATTCACGGTGAAACAACCGTTGCCGAAATCAAAGACGGTAAGATCACAGAATACAAATTAACGCCTGCAGACTTCGGTCTAGAAGCGCACCCACTAGAAGCAATCAAAGGTGGCGATCCTGAAGAAAACAAAGCGATCATTACCAATATCCTGACGGGTAAAGGTACAGACGCACAGTTGGGTGCAGTGGCAGTAAACGTTGCTCTGCTAATGCGTCTATTCGGCCACGAAGATTTAAAAGCCAACACGCAACAAGCGATTGAGGCAATGAATTCAGGCAAGGCGTACCAATTGGTACAACAACTTGCCGCACACGCTTAAGGAATTGAAGAAGATGACTGACTTCAACACTCAGCAAGCTGACAACCTGTCTGAACACGTTTCTAAGAAAGAAGCAGAAATGGCAGAAGTACTGGCGAAAATTGTCCGCGACAAATATCAGTGGGTAGCAGACCGTAAGGTGTCTCAACCGCTAAGCACATTTAAGTCTGATTTGCTGCCATCGGACCGCAGCTTCTACGATGCTCTGAGTGGCGAAAAGACGGCCTTCATCACCGAATGTAAGAAGGCATCTCCTTCTAAAGGTTTGATTCGTGATCACTTCGACTTGGATTACATTGCATCGGTTTACAACAACCATGCTGATGCGATTTCAGTCCTAACAGACGAGAAGTACTTCCAAGGTAACTTTGACTTTCTTCCTCAAGTGCGTGGTCAAGTCAAACAACCGGTTCTGTGCAAAGACTTCATGGTAGATACCTACCAAGTTTACCTAGCGCGTCATTACAGTGCTGATGCCGTGCTACTTATGCTTTCTGTCCTTAATGACGAAGAGTACAAAGCGCTAGAGGAAGCAGCGCACAGCCTGAACATGGGTATCTTGACCGAAGTCAGCAACGAAGAAGAGCTTCATCGTGCAGTTAAGCTAGGCGCACGCGTTATCGGCATTAATAACCGTAACCTTCGCGACCTAAGTACTGATTTGAATCGTACGAAAGAACTGGCACCGACCATTCGTGAACTGGCTCCTAACGCAACAGTAATCTCAGAATCTGGCATTTATACACATCAACAAGTTCGTGATTTAGCGGAATACGCAGACGGCTTCTTGATTGGTAGTTCACTGATGGCGGAAGACAACCTTGAACTTGCAGTACGTAAAGTGACGTTAGGCGAAAACAAAGTCTGTGGCTTAACGCACCCAGATGACGCAGCGAAAGCGTACCAAGCTGGTGCGGTATTTGGTGGTCTGATTTTTGTCGAGAATTCGAAGCGTGCGGTCGACCTTGAAGGTGCGCGCTTAACCATGAGCGGTGCTCCACTTAACTACGTAGGCGTGTTCCAAAATCACGATATCGATTTTGTTGCTTCTGTCGTGACCTCTTTGGGTTTAAAAGCGGTGCAACTGCACGGTCAAGAAGACCAAGCTTACGTTAATCAGCTAAAAGCAGAGCTACCAGCATGTGTTGAAATCTGGAAAGCTTACGGTGTGACAGATGCGAAGCCAGAACTGCTTTCGGACAACATTGACCGTCACCTATTAGATGCACAAGTTGGCACTAAAACAGGTGGAACCGGACAAGTGTTCGACTGGTCACTGATCGGCGACCCAAGTCAAATTATGCTAGCGGGCGGACTGTCGCCAGAAAATGCTCAACAAGCAGCGACACTAGGTTGCTTGGGATTAGATTTAAACTCTGGTGTAGAAAGCGCACCAGGCAAAAAAGATTCACAGAAGTTGCTTGCGGCCTTCACCGCCATTCGCAACTACTAAAGCTGGACATCAGCTAAAAAATTTAAAGCTATTCGTAGCGAAAAATACGAGAAGGAATATAACGATGGCAAAACTGAATGCCTACTTTGGCGAATACGGCGGTCAGTACGTTCCGCAAATTCTAGTTCCAGCGCTGGAGCAACTAGAGCAAGCGTTTATCGACGCGCAAGAAGATCCAGAATTCCGCAGCGAATTCATGACGCTTCTTCAAGAGTATGCGGGTCGTCCAACGGCTTTGACTCTAACTCGTAACCTAACCAAAGGTACGAAAACCAAACTTTACCTAAAACGTGAAGACCTACTTCACGGTGGCGCGCACAAGACCAACCAAGTGTTAGGTCAAGCGCTGCTTGCGAAACGCATGGGTAAAAACGAAATCATCGCAGAAACAGGCGCAGGCCAACACGGTGTTGCAACCGCACTAGCGTGTGCACTACTTGGCCTTAAGTGCCGCGTTTACATGGGTGCAAAAGACGTTGAGCGTCAAAGCCCGAACGTATTCCGTATGAAGCTAATGGGCGCAGAAGTCATTCCTGTCCACTCGGGTTCAGCGACACTTAAAGATGCATGTAACGAAGCGCTGCGCGACTGGTCTGCAACTTATGAAGACGCGCACTACCTACTAGGTACAGCGGCAGGTCCTCACCCATTCCCAACCATCGTGCGTGACTTCCAACGCATGATTGGTGAAGAAACGAAGAATCAGATTTTGGCACGTGAAGGTCGTCTTCCTGATGCGGTTATCGCATGTGTGGGCGGTGGTTCAAACGCGATTGGTATGTTTGCTGACTTCATCGAAGAAGAAAGCGTTCGCCTAATTGGTGTTGAGCCAGCAGGTAAAGGTATCGATACTGACCAGCACGGCGCCCCACTTAAGCATGGTAAAACAGGCATCTTCTTCGGTATGAAAGCGCCATTGATGCAAGATCCAAACGGTCAAGTAGAAGAGTCTTACTCGGTATCTGCTGGCCTTGATTTCCCTTCAGTTGGCCCACAACACGCACACCTAAACGCAATTGGCCGTGCTGAATACGACAACGTGACAGACGATGAAGCACTAGAAGCATTCCAAGAGATTGCACGCCATGAAGGCATCATCCCTGCTCTTGAATCTTCTCACGCACTGGCTCATGCACTGCGTATGGCTCGTGAGAACCCAGAAAAAGAGCAATTGTTGGTTGTTAACCTATCTGGTCGTGGTGATAAAGATATCTTCACTGTGCATGCCATCTTAGAAGAAAAAGGAGCAATCTAATGAGCCGTTATGAGAAGATGTTTACGCGCCTAAACGAAAAGAACCAAGGCGCATTTGTACCGTTCGTAACGGTTTGCGATCCAAACGCCGAGCAGTCTTACAAAATCATGGAAACACTGGTCGAGTCTGGCGCAGATGCACTTGAACTTGGTATTCCATTTTCAGATCCTCTTGCGGATGGCCCGACCATCCAAGGCGCTAACATTCGTGCGCTAGATTCAGGCGCAACACCGGATATCTGCTTCGAACAAATTGGTAAGATCCGAGCTAAGTACCCAGAGCTACCTATTGGTCTTCTGATGTACGCGAACCTTGTTTACTCTCGTGGTATCGAAAACTTCTATGAGCGTTGTGCAAAAGCAGGCATCGATTCTGTTTTGATTGCAGACGTACCAACTAATGAAAGTGCCGAGTTCGTTGCTGCTGCAGAGAAGTTTGGTATTCACCCGATCTTCATCGCACCACCAACGGCAAGTGACGAAACACTGAAGCAAGTATCAGAGTTAGGTGGCGGCTACACTTACCTACTATCTCGTGCAGGCGTTACTGGCGCAGAAACCAAAGCAAACATGCCTGTAGGTCATATGCTGGATAGACTGAACCAATTTGATGCGCCACCAGCACTACTTGGTTTTGGCATCTCTGAGCCTGCACAGGTGAAACAAGCACTAGAATCTGGTGCGGCTGGTGCAATTTCTGGTTCAGCCGTGGTCAAAATCATTGAAGCGAACGTTGAGCAGCCACAAATTATGCTCGACAAGCTAGGTGAATTCGTTTCTGCAATGAAAGCTGCCACTCAAAAATAATTTCAGTTTGATATGACACAACAACGCCCGCTTAACATTATGTTTAGTGGGCGTTTTCTTACTATCGCGTTTATACCACGTCATTTTTTGTTCAACGCCCGCACTTTCCAAATCTATCTCAAGCAGAGCACTCAAAGAGTGTTAAGCTTGGGTCACTTAACTAACTCAATAAAGCAATGTGCAGTAAGGTTGCTACATGGAAGAAGTCAAAACACTGCTAGCCAAATGTCCTGTACTATCAGGGCTGCCAGATAAAGGGCTCAGTGAAGCAGCGCAAATGACTAAGGTTCGCTGCTTCGACGAAAAAGCACTGATTTGCAATAAAGGTGCACTTCAATCTTCTCTTATGGTCATAGCTCAAGGTGCAGTGAGAGTGAACTCAATTAGTTCAAAAGGCAAAGAAGTCACACTGATGATTTTCGAAGCTGGTGGCTGGTTTGGAGACAATGTTTTTTCTCCCGGTATGCCTCGTATTTTTGGTGCGACCGCGCATTCGGACGTGACTGTAATGGAGCTTCCTGGAGATAAATTTCGCCAGTTACTCGCCAAATACCCTCAAAGTTACCCCACTATACTCGACTTACTTAGCCGCCGTTTATGGTCTGCTATTTCTGTTATCGAAGATGACGCGATTAGAGGAATTGAAGAACGAGTCGCCAAAAGGTTGCTGCTGCTTGCTGAATACCAACTTAATCAAGCGATCGATACTCGACCATGCGTTGTCAGGGTAACAAGAGAACATATCGCTAACATGATGGGGCTAACTCGTCAGAGCGTACACAAGATACTAAAACGATTAGAAAGTATTGGGATGCTAGAGCTAAACTATGGCTCAGTAACCATTACCAATCCGAAACGCTTAGAAGAATACTTTAAAGAACTCGAGCAATAGATCCATTCAACAAGCGGTAAGTATTGTCTAACGATAGCTAAAAAACTTATGCATCTAATTGGTCAAGAGCACAACACCATTTGCGCTTAGGCAAGTGGCGCTGTGACACAAAAACCATTGAATTGACTAAGCTATATTCAATTCAGATTTCAACTCACGTTTCAAAATCTTTCCTGTCGCACTCATCGGGAGGTGTTCACGAATTTCGACATAACGAGGATATTTAAACGAGGCTAATTGCTCTTTACCCCACTTTTGTAATGAATCGGCGTCAATGTATTCTTTTGGTTTAAGTACAACGTAGGCTTTTATCTCTTCGCCATACTCTTCATTTGGAATCCCTATCACCGCTACCATTGAAACTGCAGGATGAGTCATGAAAACTTCTTCAATTTCTCTGGGATAAACATTAAATCCACCTCGAATGATCAGATCTTTCATTCTATCGACAATAAATAAATTACCTGAACTGTCAAAGCGGCCCACATCACCAGTATGGAACCAACCATTTTGTAGCGCAGATTCAGTAACTTCTGGGCGGTCAAGATATCCCTTCATAACATTATGACCACGCACAACAATCTCACCTTCTTCGCCTATCGGTAGTGCATTGCCTTCAATGTCGATAACTCTTACTTCGACGCCTTGAACCGGTTGACCTACCGAGCCTGGTATTCGCTCCTGATCTAAATGATTAAAACATGCAATAGGACTTGTCTCCGACAACCCGTATCCTTCTAAGATCGGCACATTAAATGTTTCTTCAAAGGTTCGAAAGATTTCGGTTGGTAATGGCGCACCACCGCTTACTGCAACACGCAATGACGAGGTATCAAATTGATGCTGCACATGAAGCAGACCGATGTACATCGTTGGCACACCAGCAAATATCGTCACCCTATGTTTTTCCACCAGCTCAAGAACATGTTTAGGCTCAAACCTAGGCACTAACACCAATGTTGCCCCGCCCAAAACACTAGCATTTAAGTGGACGGTTTGACCAAATGTATGAAATAAAGGCAAAGTTACTAAGTGAATATCATCGGCCTGGCTGCCCATAATGTTTTGTGCCACCAGAGCGTTCATTATGATGTTCTGCTGAGTCAGCTCAGCGCCTTTTGGTAAGCCTGTCGTCCCTGATGTATACAAAATCACACAAGTATCATCCGCATTACGCGGTATATAATCCGGCAACGGTTGGACATCGGCTATAAACGCATTGAGAGTTATTACACCATTCCAATAGCTTTCATCTTGAGATTGAGTCAGTACGACTATGCCTTCGCATGTATCGACTTGTTCAAAGGCTTTGACGCCCTCTTTTGCCATTGGCAGTTCTTTCGTCCCTTCAAAGCAGAAATAAAACTTCGCTTTTGAATCTTCTAAGTGATACTTAATTTCTCGCGCTTTCAAAAGCACATTTAATGGGACTGCAACCGCGCCAGCTTTTTGTATTGCATAATAAACAAACGCGAAAAAAGGAATGTTTGGGCATGAAATCGCAACGCGGTCACCTGGCTTTACGCCTTTATTGATTAAAGACGCTGCGATCTTGCCGGCGATCGCATTAAACTGCGCATAATTTATCTTTTCAGCGCCACATATCAACGCCGTTTTATCTGGTTTACTCGCAGCATTTCTTTGTAACGCAGCAGCAAGATTCATCATAGTCTCTTCACCTCTTACTTGTCTTTCTCGTCTAATCAGCTCAGGAGCATTAACTAAGCAAGTTATCCTTAACACTGGATCGTCAGCATTTGATTCTCACCAGTCATTACCATTTAACATTATGTTTACAACGCAATCAGGACTAAGAATGTAAAGCAATTAACATTTCAGAAGGCAAATTAATAAAAGTGTGAGCTTGAAAGAGATGAATTGTTATAAATATCACCCCAAGTCACTAAAAACTCTGACTGCAATAGCAAATACAAAAGCGGTTAAAATTAACAAAAAGAAAACAAATAAAGAAAAATAAACTTGAACAATCCCAAGCGTAACCATTATAAGAAAAATCAATAGCAAACGTTTGCTATTGAACAAAACTTTATCGTTCGTCAATAAAATATCGATTAATCCATCAATAATACCTTGCTGCATATTGCCAATTGTAAACGATAAGTGTAAAAAGCAAGGCGAGATAATTATCCGTAAATCCATTTATGGTTAGTGGGTAATTTTAGGATTTTACATTTTATTAGCACAGAGGTTATGGAAGTGTTAAAAGAAAAGAGTTTGCTAAACAACATTGGCGTACAAGTCGTAATCGCCATGATCGTGGGCACAGCCGTTGGTGCCATGATGGGTCATGATGCGACAGTGTTCGCTCCTTTAGGTGCTATCTTTATCAACTTAATCAAAATGTTGGTTATTCCTTTGGTCGCTGTAGCCTTGATTTCTGGCGCCGCTGGTCTTGGGAACAGCCAGTCAGCAGGTAAAGTTGGTATCGTCACTCTAGGTTATTTTGGTTTAACATCCGCCCTAGCCGTTGCGCTTGCACTATTTATGGGTGAAGTATTCCAACCAGGCATGGGTATCGACGTCTCTGGCGTCGAAGGCATGTTCTCAGCAGAATACGCTTCAAAAGGTGAACTACCTACTTTCTGGGCAACCATCACTGGTATGATCCCAACCAACGTTTTCCAATCACTAAATGAAGCAAACATCCTACAGATCCTCGTTTTCTGTATGTTCTTTGGTATTGCGATTTCTAAGCAAGCAAAAGAGCGTCGTGAACCAATCATCAATGGTGTTAACTGCATCGTTGACGCAATGGTTTGGATGATCAACAAAGTAATGATCATTGCACCTATCGGTGTATTTGGTCTGATGGCAGAAGCCGTCGGTACGTTCGGTTTTGGTGCGCTAATGGTGGTGTTTAAACTGTTCGTTGTTTACGTTGCCGCCATCCTAATCTTCGGTTTCGTTGTTTACCCAGCAATGGTGCATGTTTTCACGAAGACATCTGCGAAGAAATTCCTGTCTTCAATGAAGAAACCGCAAGCAGTTGCGCTTTCAACAGCGTCTTCTATGGCAACACTGCCTGTTACAATGGACACCTGTGAAAAAGAGCTGGGCGTAAAAAATTCAACTGCATCATTTGTTCTGCCTCTAGGCGCAACGATCAACATGTCAGGTAATGCGATTTACTATGGCTTGGTTGCTATCTTCTTTGCTCAACTGTTCAATATCGATCTAGGCATGGGCGCTTACATTGCAATTATCGTAACGTCTACATTGGGTGCGGTTGGTCAAGCGGGTGTTCCTGGCCCTTCTTTCCTAGTGGTTGCCGTGCTTCTTGCCGCTGGCATTCCAATTGAAGGTCTACCGCTGCTATTCGCTCTTGACCGTATTTTCGATATGATTCGTACAGCACTGAACATCACAGGTGATGCTGCATGTGCAGTTATCGTTGATGCGCTAATTGAAGAAGAAACGGCAGAAGCTGAGCTAAAAAAGCAAGAAGCCTAACCCTTTCTTGAATAGACCAAAAACCGCTCATAATGAGCGGTTTTTTTGTCTTTTCTTGCATTACGTAACTATACAAATAGAAACCGATGGCATAAATTTTTCAAAATGATATAAACCATTACAAAATATAACAAAACGTTAGAGCTAGGTTATATCATGAGTCTTGAGCAATCTTTGGACTATCTCACCAAAACAAATTTGCCGATCGAATCAAAGCAGCAGGCCTTGGTTGACTCAGTTATTCTTACCCTAACGAAACAAAAACGAGATGCTCTTTTTCAACAGGTTGCTCTGTATCGAATAAAACTGCTTAAATCTCTCTTTCCTAAACACGCATCAAAAAGTCTTTCTGCACTATTTGAGTTAATGGATTATCGAGATTTAGTGCAACAGTATCCGACAGGTTTCTCCAAAGAGATTCGTTTACTTGAACAACTTGCCGCAGATTGTTACCCGCATTGGATGGTTTTCTGGTGTCAATGCGAGATCGAAGCAATCAAGCAAAAATATCCTTCAAACGAAGCTGTGATTCCTACTCCGCTTCCGTTTGACGACCACAGCTATACTAGCGTGTTAATTGAAGATATCGCAGATTGCGATCTTGAGGTAATGCTGCCAAATCATGCTGCGTTAATGCCGATTTCCGAAGCGATCACACTGAGTAATCTTGAGCTTTTCGTCCAAGCTGAACAGTGGTTTGAAATCTTGCCTCTTTTATCACTCTCGCAAAAAGGGCAGCACTTTGCGCTCTTGCTCAAATCGTCATCTTCACCAATCATGGTCTCCTCCGCTTTAGTGCAAGGCTGGCATCAACGAAATAACTGGCTCAGTTACTCACCACAGTTTAGTAACGAACAATGGCAGTTTTGCTTTCCTAATCATGGGTACAGTGTTCTCTATCAACTGGGTATTTTGGAGTGTCGTGCTCTAACTCATGAGCACACTCTTATTGGGTTTGATGCTCAGTTTCAATCTCGTGTAAAGAACACTGAAGCGGTTTGCGAAGTACTGCGTCTTACGGTGGGAGGCAACATTCAACAAAAGCTGTATTTTTTGTATCTGGCGCAAAAAACTATGATGAGCGAGCTCTATAAAGCAGGCTATAAGCTCGGCTTTACCATTATTGAGCAAGTATTTATGTTAAATTTCTATCAATCTATTGATTTAAGTGCCTACTTTCACTCAGGATACCGCGACATTAACGGTGACGGTACCAAGACATACCGCGGTTTCTGGAATTTAGGTATGATGGTTGAAGCATTTCAAGACATACAATTTCGCGACTACAAACATTGCGTACGAACAAAAAGAATGGATAAAAAGGTGAATGAGCATGCTTGATGTTCATTTGCACGGTCTCTTTTACCCAAAAGCAATGGCATTGTACGCGACTGTACTAATAGTATTCGCTTGGCTACTGTATTACTGCTATCGCCTAAAACAGAAGAGTGAATCAATCTTAGGCTCGCATCACGCGCCTTACATCGCTTATTCCAGCTGTATCATTGTTTGGATAAGCAGCAACGCCTATTTCCATACCGATTTATTGCCAGAATTAGGCTCTGTTGGTGGTATTTTTATGGCTAAGTTAGCGAACTTAGCGTCTTTTTTCGCCTTTGCGTTTGCATTCTATTTTTCTTGCCAGTTAACCGCAGATGTTAAAAAAACAGCGGTCAAAGTCTGGCAAAAAGTCGTCTTTGTCGCACTAGCAACGTATTCACTGTACATCAACTTAGTGCCGAATCTTACTGTCGAAAATGTCACCATTAGTGGTCCAAGCCAGTTCGTCATTGAATTTGGCCCACATACCTCATATTTTTTCATTAGTTTGCTAGCTTTCGTGGTACTAACGCTGCTTAACTTGATTGCCATGCGCGCGAACAGCAGCAAGCTCACGCTAGCAAAAAGCAACTATATGATAGCTGGCATTTTGGTATTCATGTTATCTACGGCAGTGATACACCTTGGAATGACGTATTTCCTTGGCGACTTCTCCCTAACTTGGTTACCACCAGCACTTTCAATCAGCGAAATGTTGTTTGTGGGCTATGCCCTACTTACCTCTCGCTTCTACAGCGCTAAATATCTCACGTACTTAACGGTAAGCGCGCTCTTAGTCTGCGCCATTTTTGTTCTGCCGCTAGGGGCGATATTTATTCCTATCTCTGAAGATAACCAATGGCTTGTTGCGGTACCTTTATGTGCGCTTATCGGTATCACTTGGCACTTGCTTTTTAAGCGAGTCAGTCGTTACGCTTCGTATTTTATTTATGGGAAACGACACACTCCCGTTCAGCAAATCCTTGGGTTAGAGGAAGAGTTTAAACGCTCAATAGATGATGCTATGCATCAGTTGGCATCGTTACTTAACATACCAAACAACAAGCTGCAGCTAGTCACTAGCAATTACACAGAAACGTTTTACGAAGAGTACCTGCCGTCAAGCAAGTCAGTTCTCGTGCTAGATGAGTTGTCTGAAGAAATTGATTATGCCTCCTCTTCTAAAGGGTCGATGAGAAAGCTCTACGAGCGCATGCGCTCAAGCAATACTGCGCTCGTTATGCCTCTCTTCGGTCGTGGAAAGTCTGTTACTCACTTACTAATTTCTTCACATAAAATAGATAATAAGCTGTTTTCTAATGAAGAAATCTCAGCTCTGCAAACGTTATTAGTTCGCATCCAGAGCACCATTGAAGCCGATAGAAAGGTACGCCAAAGCCGTGCGCTGGCTAACTCCATTGCACATGAAATGCGTAACCCTCTCGCTCAAGTACAATTACAATTTGAAGCTTTAAAACAGCATATAGAGTCAAACGCTTCACTGGATACGCTAAAAAGAGAAATTGATAAAGGTGAAGCCGCTATACAACGCGGTCGACAACTTATCGATATTATTTTACGAGAAGTTAGTGACAGCTCACCAGAGCATGAGCCTTTAGCTCTCACTTCCATACATAAAGCCATCGACCAAGCAATAAGCCGTTATGGTTTTGAAAACGATCAAATAATAGAGAGAATTAACCTGCCACAGGCACACGATTTTGTCGCGAAGTTAAATGAGACCCTGTTTAACTTTGTCATTTTCAATTTGATTCGTAACGCTATCTACTATTTTGATTCTTATCCCGACAGTCAAATTGAGATTCGTACCCAGACGGGGGCTTACGAAAACATTCTGATCTTCCGAGATAGTGGGCCAGGTATAGATAGCAGTATCTTACACAAGATATTTGATGACTTTTTCTCGTATCAAAAAAGCGGAGGCAGTGGCTTAGGTTTGGGCTATTGCCAACGTGTTATGCGCTCCTTCGGAGGACGAATAGAGTGCCAGTCTGAATTGAGCGAGTTCACAGAATTCTACTTGTATTTCCCAGTCGTACCAAACGCACCAAAACCAGAGACATTGAGAGCACCGGACTTTGATAGCTGGAAAGCAACTCCATCACATTCTGAAAATCATTCAGCTCAACACGTACAAGTATGTAAAGATGCACCAACAGTGCTCATTGTTGATGACAAAGAGGTGCAACGCACCTTGGTACAGATGTATTTAAAAAGATTGGGAGTCAACAGCTTACAAGCAAATAATGGAGCCTCTGCGGTAGAACTATTCCACTCACACAAGATTGATCTCGTTCTTATGGATGTCCAAATGCCGGTAATGAATGGATTTGACGCAAGCCAACGGATTAAGCAAATCACATCCTCCGTTCCAATCATTGCCTTATCTGGTGAGTCTGGAGCTAGAGAGTTGGAGCTAATTTCGAAACTCATGGATGACAGACTCGAAAAGCCCACCACGTTAAATGCACTTCAAGTCGTCATCCAAAGATGGCTACAGAACGAGACTTTTGCACCTTCCAACACTTTTTAATTTGCAAATATAGAATTGGCACTAGATGTGCATTATTGGAGTAAATCGAATTATCCAGAAGGTCAAGCAGGCTGCAAATGAGTAGCGTATGAGCTTGATAAGGAGATCGCCATGTTACTTCATCGACATACATACTACGGCTTGATTCATCATGGAATCAAAACACTGTTACTTGATCGCTTAGGCCACTATACAGAAGAAGAGTATCATCAATATCTGACCCTGATGACTGGTAAATCCACTTGCTTCACGATGTCTCTCGAAGAGCTAGAAGCAACGGTCGATAACTTACTGCGGGAAGGCTATTTAGAAGATGTAAAAACGCTTATTTCCCAATATCAACGTGTGGCTTAAGGTTTAAAACTCTCAACTCTATTGCCGCTTCACGCGGCAATTTTTATTCCTTCCATTTGCTGTTTCGACGTGGAAGACGCTTGCGGGCTGTACGATATACTAAGCGTTACTATTCTTACCCTAACTTCCCCAGTATTCACATCTTGTCAGATTCAGTTAGACTGTCTTCAATTCAATAATTAGGTAGATTTTGCCATCATGAAGCAGATCCTAGACTTTATACCACTCATCGTTTTCTTCGCTTTATACAAGCTGTACGACATCTACGTGGCGACAGGTGCACTGATCGTAGCAACAGCCATTCAGCTTGTCGTCACCTATGCACTGTATAAGAAAGTCGAAAAGATGCAGCTAATAACATTTGTTATCGTCACTATCTTCGGCGGCATGACCCTTTTCTTCCACGACGACAATTTTATAAAGTGGAAAGTCACCATCATTTACGCGATTCTGGCGATTGGCTTAGCAGTGAGCCACGCATTGGGAAAATCAGCCATCAAAGGTATGCTAGGCAAGGAAATTACGTTACCTGACGCTGTTTGGGCAAAGATTAACTGGGCTTGGGTTGGCTTCTTCTCATTCTTCGCTGGCCTAAACATTTATATTGCTTACGAATTGCCGTTGGATGTTTGGGTTAACTTCAAAGTATTTGGAATGTTGATCGCGACATTTGCCTACATGATTGCGACTGGCTTTTACATTTATAAACACATGCCAAAAGAACAAAAAAATAACTCATCCGATGTGTCCACTGATGATTAAAAACTCAGTTTTGCTATAATCCGCGACTTCACAGCGACCTTAGGGTCGCTGTTTTGCTCCATGTATCAGTAAACCGCTCAAACAACGTACCGTTTTCAGACCATTCTTGCTGCTGTAAACCAACTTTCTCTGGTCCGGTATCTGCGGTTTTTTAAGGACCTTTGGTTCTAGGTATTTACTATGTTGGCGCTTAGTTTGAGCGCCTTTAAGATTTAGGATGTCACAATGAGTCAAGAAATTAGCTCTCCGAAAGGTCAAATGCTGCTTCGTACCCTTGCAATGCCTGCAGATACAAACGCCAATGGCGATATTTTTGGCGGTTGGATAATGTCTCAGCTCGACTTAGCGGGCGCGATTCTGGCAAAAGAGATCTCTTGTGGTCGCGTTGTCACCGTTTCGGTATCAAGCATTACGTTCAAAAAACCTGTTAGTGTGGGCGATGTCGTATGCTGCTACGGCGAATGCACTAAGATCGGCCGCACATCCATGAGTGTCGATTTGGAAGTATGGGTCAAACCCGTCAAAGCTCACGGTGTTGGCGAACGCTTCATGGTTTGTGATGCGACCTTCAACTACGTAGCCATTGACAGTGAAGGTAAACCACGTCCGGTTCAGAATTAGTCAACCTACAACGCTAACAGTTAGAAAGGATCTCACATTTTCTGTTGTTCACTTGTGAGAGACACAAAAAAGGCGTTAAATTAACACTTTACCCTACCAATTAAGGAACTATGCTATGTGGTATGTCATCTTTTCACAGGACGTTGAGAACTCGTTGGAAAAACGCATGAGCGTTCGCCCACAACACTTGGATCGCTTACAAAAGCTACAAGACGAAGGTCGCCTTCTTACAGCTGGTCCGATGCCTGCGATAGATTCTGACAATCCTGGTGAAGCTGGATTTACGGGCTCAACTGTCATCGCTGAATTCGCCTCTCTAGAGGATGCTAAAGCGTGGGCAGAAGCCGATCCTTATGTAGCGGCTGGTGTTTACGATCATGTAATCGTGAAACCGTTCAAAAAAGTGTTTTAATTTATGAAAAAATTACTGTGTCTTTTCTTGGTATTTGGTGCTCTGGCTGGCTGTTCATCAACCGATGATAATCAGCGCCAACTTGAGCTTATGGCATCAAACCGAGCAGGAGTCTTGTCAGCGGGCCTCCCTTTAGAGTACGGTCCACTGCAAATAATGCGTGTCTCATCCAACAAAAATGTTGTAGAGATGATGATGATTTATAACGATGGCGCACTCGGTGCAAAGCCGTTAAATCAAGTACTGAATACCAGTATCTATACCTACTGCAGCAACCCAGAAGTTCGCAAGCAAATTGATATGGGCTTGATGTATCGTATTAAAGTACGTAATTCTCGCGGTCAGTTGATGGCAGATGAGTTGGTTTCCGCACAGACTTGTACTCAGGTGAAGTAGCTACAGTAATTTTTGTTGCTTTCGGCATGAGACGATGATTCGCTATTATTGGATAATCTGAAAACGAAAGTTAACAGTTAAGAATAGAAAAACGGAGACCACAGTCTCCGTTTTTATTTGCTGTAACGATGTGTTACGCCAGCTCAGCACGGAGCTTCTTCGCCGCTGAAACCAGATTCGCCAATGCCGCTTCTGTCTCCTTCCAGTTTCGTGTTTTCAGACCACAATCTGGGTTTACCCACAAACGTTGAGCCGGAATTTTTTCTGCCGCTTTCTTGATTAAACCTTCAATCCATTCTTCCGTAGGAATGTTTGGTGAGTGAATGTCATAAACACCAGGGCCAATTTCGTTCGGGTAATTGAACTCTTCAAATGCTTTCAGCAGCTCCATATTTGAGCGAGATGTTTCAATGGTAATGACGTCCGCATCGAGTGCCGCAACCGAATCAATGATTTCATTGAACTCGCTGTAACACATATGAGTGTGAATCTGAGTTTCTGGTTTTGCACTTGCCGCAGAGACCTTAAACGCATTTACGGCCCATTCTAAGTACGCTTTGTGATCACGTTTTTTGAGTGGTAAACCTTCTCGAATGGCTGGCTCGTCAATTTGAATGATATTTATGCCTGCATCTTGCAGGTCAGACACCTCATCACGTAGTGCCAAAGCAAGTTGCTGCGCAATTTCTTGACGTGTGATGTCTTCACGTGGGAACGTCCAACATAAAATCGTAACTGGTCCAGTCAACATGCCTTTCATCTGTTTGCTGGTTAGCGACTGGGCGTACGTCGACCATTCAACCGTGATCGGTTTTTCACGTTCAATGTCAGCAACTACAATGGCAGGTTTCACACAGCGAGAGCCATAACTCTGTACCCAACCAAATTTGGTCGTTTGAAAACCCGCTAAGTTCTCAGCGAAGTATTCCACCATGTCGTTACGCTCTGCTTCACCGTGAACTAGCACATCTAGGTCGAGCGCCTCTTGACGTTTCACTGCGTCAGCAATATGTCCTTTAAGTGCTTGGATATATTCAGACTCAGATAATTGACCTGTACGATAAGCGCTGCGCTGCACCCGGATTTCACCCGTTTGAGGAAAAGAGCCGATTGTCGTTGTTGGCAACAAAGGCAAGCCCAATACTTCAGCTTGATGCGCAGCACGCTCTGCATAAGGTGCGCTGCGCTCGGCAAGTGACGCGGTAATGTTGTTTAAACGCGCTTGTACTTGAGGTTTATTCACATGTGTTGCTGTCTTGCGCACTTTTATTGGCTGGCTATAGGTATCACAAGCGAGAATCGCATTTTGGTCACCATCGAGCGCTCGGCCAAGCAAGGCGACTTCTGCCACTTTTTGTTTTGCAAAGGCAAACCAACTTTTTACTTCTTCGCTCAGTTCTGTTTCCAGAGCTAAATCAACAGGGCTATGTAGCAGAGAACATGAACTGGCAACCCAAAGTTTGTCGCCCAGTTTCTCTTTGACTGGCTGTAGACGCTCGAGTTGGGCACTTAAATCTGAACGCCACACATTACGACCATTCACAACGCCGGCAGAAAGCACCCACCCCTCGGGTAACTTGGTAACTACATCGTCAAGCTGCTTAGGGACGGTAGATAAATCGATATGCAAACCATCTACCGGAAGCTCTACAATTTTGCCTAGCGTATCGCTTACGGAGTCAAAGTACGTCGTTAGCAGCACTTTTACATCGCTTCGAATCACTTGGTAGGCTAGCTTAAACGAATCAGCCCATTTGCTTTCTAGCTCCAGTGACAAAATTGGCTCATCAATCTGAACCCACTCAACACCTTGACTTGCTAGCTTTGCCAAAATAGCTTGGTAAGCAGTAAGTAAGCGTGGTAGAAGGGTTAAGCGGTCAAACCCTTCTTCGACCTCTTTGCCCAAGTAAAGGTAACTGACTGGGCCAAGCAAAACAGGCTTCACTTGGTGGCCAGCTTGAAGCGCTTCGTTGACTTCTTCAAACAGTTGCGGCCAGCTCACTTCAAACGTATCGTCCTTGCTGAATTCAGGGACAATGTAATGGTAGTTTGTGTTGAACCATTTGGTCATATCCGATGCCGCAGCGCCCGCACAGCTGCAACCCGCCTGAGATTGACCGCGACCCACTTTGAACAACGTATCCAGGTTAGGGAAACCATCAGCGTGACGCTTTGGCACATGACCCAATAGCAACGTGGTCGTCAGTACATGATCGTACCAAGCGAAGTCGCCAGCGGTGGCAAAACTCAGACCAGCATCCGTTTGTGTTTGCCAGTTTTTGGCGCGTAGATCTGCCCCAACCTTTTTAAGCTCAGCTTGATCAATTTCTCCTCGCCAGTATTTCTCCTGAGCGAATTTTAATTCTCTTTTTTCACCAATGCGTGGATAACCTAGTATGTGAGTCGTTGTCGCCATGTCTCTATTCCTTTCTCAATTTTGTTCAATTTGTTTGGATCAGAGCATCTTTCGGTAAAGAATGAGATGTCTGGATGGCTAAACTATCGCTCTCATCTGATATTAGAACAACGTCCATTTATTCAACTTGTTTATTAAAAAAATTCATCATGAAGCGACATGATTCGCAAATAAAAACAACAAATAGACGTCTAGACGTTTACATATCCATTTTTTGTCGTTAAGTTATTTACACGATTGCTATTCTGTTCATAGCGAGCAACAAAGGATGAAAGGAATTCATGATAGAGCTAAAACATTTGCGGACACTCACTTCGCTTCGAGACACTGGCTCTCTAACGGCGACAGCGACCGCTTTGCATCTCACTCAGTCGGCACTGTCTCATCAGATCAAAGATTTGGAGGCGCGAATTGGAGGGCAACTGTTCCTGAGAAAGACTCGTCCGGTGAAGTTCACTTCAGAGGGAGAAATCCTATTGCGTCTTGCAGAAGATATCCTTCCGAAACTCGCAAGAGCAGAAAATGATTTAGCGAGCTTGAAAGAGGACGTCAATGGCCGATTACATATGGCCATTGAATGTCACTCTTGCTTCCAATGGCTAATGCCTGCACTTAGGGAGTACCAACTTGCTTGGCCTAGCGTAACATTGGACTTTTCCTCTGGTTTTGGCTTTGAACCACTCCCAGCTCTATTGGCAGGCGAACTCGATCTCGTTATTACTTCCGATATCCAACCTCGATCTGAAGTCCACTACGAGCCTCTATTCGACTTTGAAATGCGTTTAATTACCGCAACCAACCACCCATTGGCGGAAAAAGAAATTATTGAGCCGCAAGATCTCGCAGATCAAACCATGCTCTCTTATCCGGTTCAAAAACAAAGGCTAGACGTCGTAAAACACTTTCTTCAGCCAGCAGGAATAGAACCTGCGAAATGGAAGCAAGCCGACAACACTCTCATGTTAGTTCAGATGGTCTCTGCTGGATTAGGGGTGGCGGCACTACCCAATTGGGCGATTTCTGAATTTTCTCGCCAAGGTCTTATTACCAGTAAACCTTTCGGCCAAGGCTTATGGCGTCGCTTGTTTGCTGCAACGCGTCACTCAGAGAAAGAAAAGCGTTACTTACAAGCTTTTTTCGCAACCGCGAGGCTACAATGTAAAAGCCACCTTGACGGAATCAAGGTGGCTTAAAAGATTTGGATTATGAAAGGCTTAGCGTTGATATGCTTTAAATTGGTTAGTCAATGGATCGTACTGATAACCGAGCATATCAAGCTTGCCGACTACAGACTCTACATCCATCTCATACACTGATACTAACTCGTCAAAACTGTCGCACTCTAAACGTAGCTTTTCGTTGACGATACCTAGCAAAATAGTGCTGTCCAGATTACCTACATTGCTTAAATCCATCGCGACTCTCCTCTTCGACAAGGTATATAAACAAGCGTAGTAGTAATCACGCGAATTTAAAGTGAGTGCGATCTAAAACGTGATCACCTTATACCCAAGCACCAAGAAAGCACTTGGATATAAGCCGTCTAGCTTTGTCTTTAGAATAGAGGTTAAGCCGCGAGAGAGAATAAACCTTGCAGGCTCGTCATCGACGCGAGTGCTAGAAACAAGGCAACGCTCAGTTGCACCTTTTCTGGTTTCTTATGCGTAAAAATATGCCAACACCACACAATAATTGAAGAAATTAGCATAGCTAAAGACAGCAAGATCGGCTGTGTCGCAGCGTTTAGTGTGGCTTCATTTAACTGGTAAGAAGCAAACAACGTTGCGATGACTAATAGCATTCCAGACACAATGCCAGTAACTGGTAAAATTCGGTGAAATGCCTGTAATCTGCTGCGAGCTATCGTAAGTAGCAATTGAGAAAATGACGCCCCAAGGAAAAATATCATTAGCGCCATCGCTATCGATGCTGGCCAGCTTGATTGCTCAAATACCTGAATACTTACATACGCAAAGGCCAAACCATTCGCTAAATGCATCGCCCATAGTGGCCCTTTTTCACGCGTTTTCTTGGTTTGAACCTGAGAATAGAAGTAGAAAATAGCAAACACGATCATAAATGCTTCAATGCGAAGTGACGCAACAGCGAGCCACAATACAGCTACTGCTGGCAACATTTTATGAAGACGTCCTCGCTGACCAGGACAAATATCTCCCTTTATTAGAAGCAAAGTCAGTAGCGCTTGTGCGCCAAATAGCATCGGAGGGAAAGTAACCAGCAATTGTTGAATCATGTAGAATGCACGCTCAAAAGTCATTTTGGGGGGCGATAATATCAAATCAACTATCGCCAAACCACCGAAAGTCGGCCCCCAAATGAGCTAAAACGGTAAGACAATTTTATTCACAGAGAAGCAAGATACTTCAACGCGTCTTCCTGCGTTAAAACTCCACGGTACTCTTCTTTGGTATTACACAGTACCCAAGGGAAACGAATGCCGGTTTTAACCAACTCTCGAATAACAGAGACAGGTAAATCCTCATCAACCAACACAAATTCGGTGCTCATTATCTGATTAACAGGACGTTTCCAAATTCGGCTTTCTCGTTCAGTTTCTCGCTCTGTGCCCATCGAGGGCGTTAGGTGTAAATTCACCGTCTCTTTCGTAATTAACCCAACACAACGATTTTCATTGAGAACAACTAAAGGCGAGCTTGGATTCAAATTCATGTACTCCACTGCCAAGGAGAGCGGTTCTCCAGGGTCCATAGACCTGACTTGTTCATGGCCCACAGATTGCAACACATCACTTTGCTTAGACTCAACCGCGATGTCAGAGAACAGATGCTCATAACTGTCCGCTTTATCCATCAAATCGACAGGCACGGCAGCAGAAAATAGAAAGCCCTGCATGTAATCGACACCGATTTCTGCCAATACTTGAAGTTCTTGCTTAGATTCCACGCCTTCGGCAACCACTTTTACATTCATTTGCTGTGCAAGCTCGGTGACCATTTTAACAATGTTATAGCTTGTGCTCCCTTTATGAATGTTCTTGACGAATTTTCGGTCTATTTTCAGTAAATCAAACTGCCCTTTTTCTAGATAAGAAAAAGAAGAATACCCAGTACCGAAGTCATCAATCGCGATCTCAATGCCCTCTTTCCGCACTTCCTCTAGAGCTCGAGTATGCTCCTCATCTTGTTCAAAATACGCGGTTTCTGTTAGCTCGATAGTTACTCGCTTAGGGTCTACACCACTGGCTTTAATCAAATCATGCGACCGCTGAAGGATCTGAAGAGAATCCAATTTCGTATTGAGGGAGCGATTGATGGTCACGCCCACTTCCTCGCCATAAATTTCTTGTAAGCGCGGAAAGTGCTTCAACGCAGCTTGGCAGACCACATCATCAAGTGCCGCTATGAGTTCTAGATCTTCAATAATAGCGATCATCTTTTGCGTACAATACGCATCATTTTCATCATAGAAGCGTGCGAGAGCCTCGAACTTAACCACTCTTCCGGTTTGAACGTCGATAATCGGTTGAAAGTAAACGTCCACTAGCCCACTCTCTATTTGCGCCTCCAAAAACGCCTCGAGATGTTGGCGCTTCACTAATTCAGAGTGAAGTTCACTGTCGTAAAAGTTGAAATAGCTGCCTTCACCGGAAATAGAGGACAACATTGCTTGCGCTGCATGTGCTAGCGCTTGTCTTGGTCGGTTCGTATCATAGCCAAGGATTGACACACCAGTTTGGCCTTTAACGATAGTGGCATGCATTTTTGTGCCCATTGCATTTCTAAGCTCATTAAAGAACCCTTTCATGGCAATTTGGATCAAACGAACCGGGCTCAACCATTGACAATGAGGGGTCTGCAAGCATACGACAAACACATCCCGAGATAACTGCCCCGCAATACTGGTGTAGCGACTTCGCATAATAAAATCTGCAAAACCTAATTGCTGTTCAAGCAAGTATCTCTCCGAAAACTTGGGTCTTAGTGTCATAACAATGTTGAGTTCTTTATTTCTGCTTTCATTCGCTAAGGTAGCTAATTGGAGTTCAAATTCTTTCCTCGTCGGTAAAAAGGCAGCCCAATCATGCTGTTGTTCACAACGATTTTTCATCCACAACAACGAAGCAGAAATATCCGTAGAAAATCCGAGATAGAGAATTCGTCCAGAATGAAACGTAAGTCGGTAAATACAAAGATGATGAGCTTGGTTGCTACCGTTTGCTGTTTTGCTCAACAAGTTACCACACCAACATCCTTCATCATTAATTTGCTGCCACAGCTGATCATAAAACGCTTGGCTATGGTGAGAGGTACTGAATATATGAGTTTTAAGCCCAACCAGATCTCGGTTTTGATAGCCCATTTGTAACTCAAAGGCACGGTTACAACCTAAGATGCGCGTATCTTCATCGGCAACTAAAACGCCTACATTTGGCAAATCAAAAATCGTTTCGAGGATTTTCGCTAACTCCTCGCAACCAGTGATTGTTAATTGTGGAATGATAGTGCCTTGGATAATGCGCTTATTGAGCCTTTCAAAACTAATAGTAACGTGCACTAAGTTAACGTTTTTTAGCATCATGCAACAAGAAAACCGCCCCCGTCCGCCAAAGAGTTCCACTTCTAGAATTCGTTGTTTTAGCGTTTCTTGTTGCCCCATCAGCATATGATCAAACAAGTTATTTAGGCTGGTTACTGGCGTACTTATCCCAAATGCCTTTGCCATTCCTTGCTGATCACATTCGAACTCGCGAGTATCAATATCGTAAGACCACTCTATAACAGGAGTTAGACTGGAAGTCGTTTGCATTTTTGGATGCACTGTTGTCGTAGATTCACTCATACCCTAGCCCCTTTTTTTGTAATTAGCCCAAGGCTCAAAATTCACAGTCAATTCGCGACATTCCAGTTGGGACCTGCCGATCCTCTTTATAGATGGATTGTGTCAACGATAAGCCTATCGACTTAGAACTATTTCCAGAGCAGCTCAGCCTTTTGCATTTAATATGCACTAACTTGATTATAGGCTTTACCCCGCATAAGCACACCATTGCTTATGCTTTGTATTAAGATTGCGACATTTTTCATGAACCGATCTATAACCATGAGGCTTTCAAGGTGAAATTAGACAGAAAATCGCCGATAGAGCATTGATATTTTTACAAACCAAATAAAACTCGATGAACTAAGCTTGAATAGATGAGTTTGTTATAGATACCTGATAATCAAATCGCTATAATTCGCGCTCCCTGGAACAGAGAGCAAAATATGACCAATAACATCACTCCTATTCATGAGTACAAAAAATACTGGGCAGAGTGTTTTGGTACGGCACCTTTCTTGCCGACCAGTCGCAAAGAAATGGATGCCCTAGGATGGGATAGCTGTGACATTATCATTGTAACCGGTGACGCTTATGTGGATCACCCAAGCTTTGGTATGGCTATCATTGGCCGCCTGCTAGAAGCACAAGGTTTCCGTGTCGGTATCATTGCTCAACCAGAATGGCAAAATAAAGATGCGTTCATGCAACTTGGTAAGCCAAATCTGTTCTTCGGGATCACTGCGGGTAACATGGACTCCATGATCAACCGTTACACCGCGGATAAAAAGCTTCGTCACGATGACGCGTACACACCGAATAACGAAGGTGGTAAACGCCCAGACCGCGCGACTTTGGTTTACTCTCAACGTTGTCGTGAGGCTTACAAAGAAGTACCTATTGTTTTAGGTGGTATCGAAGCCAGCCTACGCCGTGTGGCACACTACGATTACTGGTCAGATAAAGTTCGTCGTTCAGTACTGTTTGATGCAAAAGCAGACATCCTACTTTTTGGTAACGCAGAACGCGCACTTGTCGAAGTAGCACATCGCATCGCAAACGGCGAAGACATCAGCACCATGACCAATATTCGTGGTACTGCCGTGAACTTGCCAGCGGCGCCAGAAGGCTACACGGTTATTGACTCTTCTCGCATTGAAAAACCTCGTAAAGAAGCGTTCGTACCAAAGAACCCATACGAAGTAGAAACTCAGTGTGAAACTAAAAAAGACGAGCCAGTTGCACAACCAATCACGATTCGCCCATCACGCCACGATGCTGCGACGACTGCGGTCCGTTTACCTTCGTTTGAAAAGCTAAGAAACGATCGTATTCTTTATGCGCATGCAAGCCGTGTACTGCATTTAGAAACGAACCCGTACTCTGGTCGAGCGTTACTTCAAAGCCATGGTGATCGTGAACTTTGGGTAAACCAAGCCCCAATCCCATTGACGACCGAAGAGATGGATTTTGTGTTTGGCCTGCCTTACGCGCGTGTCCCTCACCCTATGTATGGCAAAGCAAAAATTCCTGCTTACGACATGATCAAAACCTCGGTTAACATCATGCGTGGCTGTTTTGGTGGCTGTTCTTTCTGTTCGATTACCGAGCATGAAGGTCGAATCATTCAAAACCGTTCGAAAGAGTCTATCATCAACGAGATTGAAGAAATTCGCGACAAAGTTCCAGGCTTTACCGGCACAATTTCCGATCTTGGTGGCCCGACTGCAAACATGTACCGCCTGGGCTGTAAAGATCCAAAAGCGGAAGCGAACTGTCGTCGTCCTTCTTGTGTATTCCCGGGCATCTGTAACAAGCTAAACACAGACCACAAACACACGATCGATTTATACCGCGAAGCGCGTAAAGTTGAAGGCGTGAAGAAAGTGATGGTTGCATCTGGCGTACGTTACGACCTTGCGATTGAATCACCAGAATACGTGAAAGAGCTCGTGACTCACCACGTAGGCGGTTACTTGAAGATTGCACCGGAACATACAGAGAAAGGTCCTCTTGATCTAATGATGAAGCCAGGCATGGGTACGTACGATCGCTTTAAAGAGATGTTCGAGAAATACAGTGCAGAAGCAGGCAAGAAGCAGTACTTAATCCCTTATTTTATCTCTGCGCACCCAGGCACAGAAGACGAAGACATGCTGAACCTTGCTCTGTGGCTGAAAAAGAACAACTTCGAATGTGACCAAGTACAAAACTTCTACCCTTCGCCAATGTGTAACGCAACGTCGATGTACTACTCAGAGACAAACCCTCTGAAACGCGTGAAGTACAAAAAACGTGAAGATGTACCTGTAGCAAAAGGTGAACGTCAACGTCGCCTGCATAAAGCGCTGTTGCGTTATCACGATCCAGCAAACTGGCCAATGATCCGTGAAGCCCTAGTCAGTATGGGTAAAAAACATTTGATTGGTGACAAACAAGGCTGTCTCGTTCCTGCAGAAGACATTGAAGCACAAACACCTGCGCAACGTCGTAAATCTGGTCGTCACGGGGCAAACCGCTTTGCAACCAAACATACCAAAAACCAACCAGGCTTCGGTGGTCATTTGAACAAACGCTCTGAAGGCGGTTCAAAAGATGGTAAACCATCTGGCAACCGTAACGGTTCGGGTAAAGCTACAGGTGGTCAACGCCCTGCAAGCAACGGCCAACGTCCTAGCGGCAACGGTGCAAACCGCCCGGCAGGTAGCAAGCCGCAAGGCCAAGGTCGCCCACAAGCACAAGGCAAACCAACTGGTCAACGTAAACCAAATCGTCGCTAACTCTTTAGCACTTAGATACTAGAAAGGGCTCCAGAGGTAACTCTGGAGCCCTTTTGTTTTGTCGGCTCATTGAGGCATCACTCACAACTCAAACTTTGATTCAATCAATACAAAAAATGGTAAACACCAACCAACTTATTGGAAAAACAAACAATTATTTGATTGACGCAAAACCATAAAAATCTAACTCATTGATTTTTAATTGCTTTATTTTGGTGCGATATTTGCGTAACAGAGTAAAACTCTTAAACATGGGCTAACGATGAATAATCCACTTCCCCCAAAAACTTCTATGTTCTGGTATGACAACAGCTATACCTATGAGGAGGCCGTTCAGGCATTTGAAAGCGATGGTACACTGAAATCGCTGAATATCGTTCCAACCACGGAATCTGATGATCTTGCTGGCTCACCCCCAGAGCGCAGTATGTTTTGGGAGGGAGAAACAAAAAAAATCGATCCGCCACCGCCGTCTGAACCAGAGCCTCTCAATTTAAAAACTGAGAAAGAAGCAACGGAAGCATCACCTGCGCACTTTATCCCAGTCCGCTATGCCATCGATCAGCTAGAAACAGAAGAGACACAACCTTTTGGTTTGCCTGAAGAATGGAAAGGCCAAGGCCGAGCCAAACTCAATACCGTTGGTTACACCCTGCGTCAACTGCGCGACGGTTGGCTGTATGTCTATGATGCAATCAACAAAAGCTTAGACGAATACGAAATCAAAGGAACGCAATTCACGCTCTATAAGTTGGGAGAATCAGAAAGCCCAAAATCAGAGCAGCGTGGGACACCACAAGATGCAAAGCCCTTCCTTACTTACGTCAACGGAAGCGTACTATCGATTTGCTTCTCTGAGCACCGGTGGACATGGCACACGTTCATGCGCGTACTTAACAATCCGAGTAATCATATCGATCGCATGCAAACCATTGTTCTGTCCTCAAACGAGAATCAGCACAACATTGCACCAATAGATAAGTTAACCCAAGTCGCTGATATTGAATCTTCTGCCGTCGATGATGGTCGCTTTGCGGATTCTGGCATCGCCACCAAAGCAGATGAAGATGGTTCTGTCTTTAAACCTGTCGCAGTCGAAAGCGATTTAACCTCTGCGATTCCAGAAGAAGAATCAGGCTACTTCGTCGCGATAAAAGATTACGCCGCAGACATTCAAGATATGTCACTGCATTTTGTTGGTGCCGCAAGCCCTTACCGCCTTTTCACTGACCAGTTTTCAAACCAGTGGAACTTGATGCAGACCGCCATGCAACTGTGTATGTTTGGTGCAAGTGACGAGATAGACATGCCAGCTAGCGTTAAGCGTAACGGCGAAGAGCTGTCGTTTTATACCGACATGGCTGACTATTATGACTCCTCTCACCAACTTGATTTGGCAGAGCAGAACAAAAGCTCAGTTCAGTCCGGCTATCCTGCTAAATTTTCCGCTGGAGCGATTGAATCACACCAACATACCCAAAGTGACATTGCTAAAGCGATACAGGACAAATATCGAATTTCTGCGAGCCGTTTTGGTAAATACGAACAATGGATAGCGACTGAACGCTGGCGTCAGCAGCTCAACTGGAAGCAAATGCTGAGCGAGATGCAAGAGCTGTCAGAACAAAAAGAAACCATGCTAGCCCAAGTGGTTTCGGTCAAACGCGACTTTATCGCAGTAATGGAGTCCTTAACGCCGCATCATCTCGAAAGAACCTTCGACCTATACAGCGAAGACACGCAGTACAGCTTGTATCAACTACACAAGCAAGCGGTTGAGTCATTTACTTTGGTGATACAAGAAGAAGACCGCCAATGGGCTGAAAGCCAATGGGAGAAACCAACCAGTTTACTTGCTCTCTATGCCTCTGGGTTTAGTCGTAGTTTATTTAAAGTGATGGAGAAGAATATTACAGAGGCGCTTGATGAACAGTCGATCGTCTCAGGAAATCCTGATCCTGATAATCAGTTGATGGACCAGATATCTGATACCAGCAACCGCGTGAATATGTACTCTAAGATCATGGACTTTGTTTCCAACCCAAACACTGCGGAAACAGCCTTTCTCAAAGATATCGCCAAAGGTTTCCAAGAGCTGGATATTATTTTTAAATCTGCAATAGGTGCGCTTGCAAAAGGCGTTGTAGAGTTTGGTGTTAGCATGACCTCACAAGTATCAATTTCGCTGATGCCTGTTTTCGCTAAACCTCTGAACCGTCATAGCTATTATTTATTTGCCGTTATTGCAGAACATATGGCACACAACATGCCCGTAACAATAAAAGAAGGTTACGCTCGCGATTTTAAAAAATGGAAAACACGCGTAAATGATTATCTGATTAAGCTCGAAAAAAACGATGCAATCATTGCTGACTTCCAGAAAAATAACCGCAAAGCTGACTCTAAATACACAACAGCTTTAAAAAATAAAAAGACTATTAAGAAGGCTCTCGCTGTAGCTACATTGGAGTACCCGCAGTACATTGAGTTACCTGATGATCTACCTCAAAGAACCATCGAGCTTAGAACGCGGATCGTGATGAATAAGCTCAATGATTTGAATAAACTGTTCGAGAATGCCGGTGGTCTAGGCTTTCTGGCATTAATATTTAACTGCATCGCGCTTGGTGATGCCATGAGCAGTATTCAAGACACGGGGTTAATGTCCTCAGATGAATTTTTGGATATCCAGCAAAAGTTATTTTACACAGTCAACGCTTGGACGGGGATTCGCACGGGTAAATTATGGGATAGTGTGAAGGGTGATCCTCGGTTAAGGTCACATTCATATAAAGCATTAAAAGAGTTAGTAAATAATAATGCCCGTGGTTTTGATAACTTGATCCTTGATGACTTAAAGGTATTCAATAAATGGCTAGCTGTGACCGGAGTTATTGGAGCTCTTGCTTCGGGTATAGAGGCCTATCGTTCATGGAAGAACATAGACGGTTTACATGGGAGCGCAAGAGTTGTCGAATACTTCAACTTTGCATCTTTAGTTGGATTGACACTTGTAGGTGGGTTTCAAGCTATCGGTGGATTAACTGGGATTTGGTCTGCAAATATTCTGTTTGGAGGTCCGATCATGTTTGTCATTATGGGCCTTACTGCAGTTTACCTTCTTAGTAATCATATAATGAGTAAACTTAAACAAGATGATTATCAAAAGTGGTTAGATAAACTTCCTTGGGGCTATCACCCAGATAAAGCCCTGTGGAGTCAATCCTCAAGCTTGGTAGAGAGAGAAAAGCATAATTCCTCTTTAGTGCAAGAGGCTCTTTTTGAGTTAAAAACCATAATGGATAAACCTTTGATCTGCCAAATACCATTGATGCGTACCGTTCCGAATTCAACAACACAGTATCCGGCAGCAAAACAAGAATTGTTTGGTATTGAGCTACATATCCAAGTTCCCACCAATACAGCAAGAGATGGAATAAAACTTCGGACAAATACTTCTGTAACAGAGGGAGGACTGGGGTCGGGAGCTTGGCACACTGGAGTAGATCTAGAAACGTTGGATAGTTCAACAGATTCCTCAGATTCTCAAAGTGTCTATAAATTGACTTTACCAATGAAAGACTCGGCTAAATATTTAGCATTTGAGATAGAATACATTCTTGATGAGAAGAGCGAATTTAACCGTAAGTACTGGTTCCAAAATAATGCAAAACAGCGTGCAACTTATACAGCAATTTCAGACAATACCAAACAAGCAACGATCAGAAGTTCATTATCTTCGATTAATAGTGAACTTAGCTTACAGGAGTAACCTTTGGCTTATTTACCTTTCTATATTACCCCAGAAGAATTTTCAGCATACCAAGAAGAGCAGGAGCAAAAAATTCTTAACGGGATGAATCTGACAGTCTGGCATAAGCACGATATTGAAGAGCCTTTTCGATACTTATACCTATCAATTGCTATAGCTGCTGTCAGTCCATTATTTTTCCTTACCTATTTCCTACATGATAGTAGTGAAATGATCTTAACTTACATTTTATCGGGGCTGACGATAATCATGTCTGGTGTGTCTTATCTGACATTTGGTTTGGACAATCGGTATGATTACACCTTCTCCGATCGCGGGTTAGTCATAAAAAAACGACGTAATTTACCGAATTGGGTAAACTCCGCGGCTCAAGTCATGGGCTGGATTGGAGCAATAGTTTGTGTCGTGATGGTTGGAGTTGCTGGACCGATGGTTCTTGTCGGAGCCGGTGGCTTTATATTGGTTTCATTTGGTATGCTTAAACGCAAGCCTGATGAACCAACAGAAGTAAGAATCGGAGAACGTGAAGACTGGCTCTTTGCTGATTACAATAAGAAAAGAAAAGTAATTAAGTTCTTTTTTAAGCATGACACATGCGAATATATTAATATAGAACATACTAAGATTTCACGCTTACACAACCGATTCCACTATTACGTATTTTTCAAAACCGTGTCTGACTTAGAGTCTATGGTCAATCAGCTAGCCACGGAATATAAGCTTGACTGTACAGAAGTCGCCGACCACAAAAAGCTATTTGAAGCTAAGCCAGAGGCTAGACTGTTTGGTACGCCAGTTTGTTATAAAGAATATCAAACCGATGAGGTATTTGATTTAAGGGCGTCAAATGCCCCGCTCCCAGAGCGAGAGTACCTATATAACGGCAAGTGGCAAACCGAGTCTGAAATCGAACAATCAAAATCTGAACTAACGGCAGCCAAGGTATAAACCTTGGCTTATTTACCTTTTTACATACCCCATGAAAAGCTTTAGGTTTACTCTGATGTACAAAAAGAAAAATTGGTTCAAATAACGAATTTTTAACTCGAGGATAGGATAGTAAGCCCGAACCTTTCTATCCTCAACTAAACACCCATTTTGCACTGAGCAAATAATTACTCACCATGCCTGCCAATATGCCTAAGATCAAAGCCAAATAGACCATCACTCCTTGCGTTCCTAGCGCGAGCGTTACGCCTTTGAACACAATAAAGTTCGGCAAAGCACTGATGCAGGCACTCGCCATAAATTTTTGCCATTGAGCGAAAGGGTTGGTTTTTTCTGCTTGAGAGAAAGTCAGCCAGCGATTGCCAAGCCAAGTCGTGGTTGCTGCAAACAAAAATGCTATCCCACGAGCCAGCATCAACTCCAGACCAAACCAATGGAACAACACAGAAAAGATAAGGGTGTCGACCATAAAGCCGACACCACCTACTAGAGCAAACCTTGTTAACGAAGCAAACCTTTCCAGCGAAGCAAATTTTGGTAATTTGCGCATTCCGTTATCCAACCACACAGGTGTAGAGTGAGCGTTTCGATTTTGCTGTGAACTCGTTGGTACAACTCAACGCATTTTCATGAATCATGCTATCCACTTGCTGCGATTTACCAATCAGGTGGAATTTCTTCAGATTGTTTAAGTCATTCTTATCTTCAAGCTTTTTCGCCTGACCATGACTATAGAACTGGCCTGAGAACGGGCGCTTACCAATATAAAAGACCGGAGCGTTGTCATTAATTTGCGCGAAGATTATGCGGTCGCTGCGGCTATCTGCTTTGCCCATATTCAAAACCAACATCGCAATCATAAGCAGGGCTGGCAACACCGCTGCCGTTCCGGTCAACCATTTGAAATCGTGTTTATCCACCAGCATTGCAATCAAAATACCCAACGCAGGCACACCCGGTAATACGTAAGCAGGCAGAATATTCCCAGCCATGGTGAACAAGATCATTGGAGAAATCAGCCAACACATCAGGAAGCTAAATAAACCTTGATGATCGGTTTCAATAGCTTTGAGTACCTTACGACGTTTCCAAGCCAAGATAGGCAATACAATTGACCAAGGCGCAGCCGATTGCAGCCAGAATACCCAGATCATCCCACGTGGTTGATCATGAGCAGAGCCATACAGGTCCCCTTCCCAACCGCTGACAACAAAACGCTTGAAGTGCTCGCCAACAATGAAGTAATCAATAAATCCAGGCGTCGCCATTTCTGCCATGATGTACCAAGGCAGAGCAATCGCCAGCATAAGCGCCAAACCCGATACAATTGGAAAACGCTGCCACAAGGCTTTGAAGGCACCGAAGAAACCATGCTGAATCACAAGCCAAGGAAACACTGCGATGCCCATGATCACGATCGCCACTGGACCTTTTGCTAATAATCCACAAGCCAAACCAAAGAAACCGAGGTAACCCCACAATCGGCTGTGTTTGTCTTTGCCAAGCCAGCAGTAGTAAAAGCCGACCATCGCCATCGTCATTGCCAACGTCAGCGCCATGTCTGTCATCACCGCACCCGCAGCAATTGAAAAGATGCCACACGTCGCCAGTACCAACGCTGCGATGACTGCATTAAAGCCAGCGCGATGCGCCATGAAAGCAACAAAAACAATCGTCGCAACACCCGCTAACCAATGAGGCGCGCGCACTGCAAATTCATTCAATCCAAACAGCTCAATGCCGTAAGCACTCATCCACGTGAACAGGGGGGGCTTCCCCCAAAAAGGCACGCCGTAATCAAACTGTGGGGTAAGCCAATTGCCGGTTTCCACCATTAAGCGCGCCATTTCGCCGTAGCGGGCTTCTGTGGTGTCCATCAAAGGGTAAGCAGCAAGTGAAATAAGACGGAGTAAAAGAGCAAACGCCAACAACAACCACAAATGGGTTTTATTAATACTCATGATTACGCGGTTTCTCCAAGTTTAAACTTCATGGTTTGGATGGATTGATGTTTTGCAGGCTGCTCGTAAACGGACTGAACAAGATAAAGAGGACGTTGCTTGGTCTCGACAAAAATGCGGCCAATGTACTCGCCCAAAAGGCCAATCGACAGCAGTTGCACACCGCCCAAGGCAAGTTGGACGACCATCATGGATGGGTAACCAGTGACGGGTTCACCAAACACAACGGTTTTCATCACTATGAATACGCCATAGATAAAGGCACTGAACGCCACTAACGCACCAGCAAGTGTCGCTAAGCGCAAAGGGCGAATGGAAAACGAGGTAATGCCATCCATTGCAAGGCCAATCAGCTTGAGATAGTTCCATTTGGTCTCACCACAGAAACGAGCGTCACGCTCAAACTGAACCGTCACTTGCTTGAAACCCGGCCAAGAAAAAATGCCCTTCATGTATCGGTTACGTTCTGGCAGCGCATTGATGTGCTTAACCACTTTTGCGCTCAGTAGACGGAAATCGCCCACGTTCTCAGGCACATCCAATTTCGCCATGCTGTTAAGCACTTTGTAAAAGCAAGCGGCCGAGAAGCGTTTGAACCAAGTTTCACCGTGGCGCTCGCTGCGCTGCATGTTCACCACGTCATACCCTTCACGCCATTTTGATACCATTTGCGGGATCAACTCAGGCGGGTCTTGCAAGTCGGCATCAATCACGATCACCGCTTCACCTTGACAGTGTTCCAGACCCGCACTCATGGCGGACTCTTTGCCGAAGTTACGGCTTAGTGCAATACAACGAACGTCGCTAGAAGATTGAGAAAAGTTTTGCGCGATCATTAGGCTCTCGTCTTTGCTGCCGTCGTCCACATAAACGATTTCACAGCGTTCTGGCATTTCATCCAAAACGGCGGCTAAACGACGATGAAATTCAGGTAAGACTTCTTGCTCGTTAAAGAATGGCACCACAACAGACAAAACTGTTTTAGGCTCAGTGTGTTGGCTCACCTTTGAAAAGGTTGCAGCGTGAATGTTGAAGGTTGACATGCTACTCTTCCACTAAATCCGATGAATGAATCCAGTCTACAAACATCAACGTGAAAGAGATGTTATTGACATCTTTTTCACGTCCTTAGTGAATAATGTTCGGTTAAGACGAAGTCTTATTTTCGAACACCTGCCCACTTGGAGAGAAATACATGAAACGCGTACTTTTAGTCGAAGATAATCGAGAAATTGCAGGCATGCTGTTCGATTATTTTGAGTGTGCAGGTATGGAACTCGATTATGCAGACAACGGCGAACTCGGCCTGAAACTAGCGATGGAAAACACCTTCGACATCATCTTGCTCGATCTCATGCTGCCACGCATGGATGGCCTGACCATGTGTAATAAACTTCGCGACGCGGGCAACAACACACCGGTACTTATGCTGACGGCGCTCGATAGCCGTGACGATATGCTCAAAGGCTTCCAACACGGTGCGGATGACTATCTGACCAAACCTTTCGATCTGGATATTCTTGAAGCGCGCATGATGGCACTGATCCGCCGTTACCGTGGCACTGTCGCATCGAGCAAGTTGGAATACGGTGAAGTGTCTATCGACCAAAAAACGCGTAAAGCTTATCGCCAAGATAAACTGTTGGCGCTAAACCCTACCACTTACACCATTCTGGAAATGCTTGTGAAAAGCGCGCCAGACGTAGTGACACGCGAAGAAATTGCCTTCCAACTTTGGCAAGAGAACGAGCCGAACAACGACGTTCTGCGCAGCCACATTTACCAACTTCGCAACCAACTTGATAAGCCATTTGAACAACATGTGCTTATCACCGTGCCGAAAGTTGGCTTCCGCTTGGAGACAGGTGCATGATCAATCGCTTACTTGCTAGCACGCAAAGCACACAAAGTATGACAGGGCGACTCGCTCTGTTTTTCTCTTTTGTGTCGGTCGTGATTGGCATCTTCTGCTTTTTGTTGATTACCGGCTCCCTGCTTTGGTCTGAAGACCGCGTGGGCGAGCGTCGTATTATGGTCGACAAAAAAGAAGCAATTGAACATTTCCAGTCCCACCCAGAGCAAGGCAGTATTCAGCTTGACCTGCTCACCACTGCATACAACGACATCTCATTGGTTGCCGAGCGCTATCAAAAATACCTGATTGGTCAAAAGCACTTTCTTGATGAAGTAGAAGACGGTGAATACTCGCGCATGGTTTACATGAGCACTTACACCTACAAAGGCGTTGAACATCCCGTTATTCTGGTTTCCTTGATTGATGAAATCGAGATCACCTCAGAGGAATTCATTCTCGTCGTCGCTATGGTGCTGTCCATTGTCGCCGTGCTGGTGTTTCTGTTTGGTAGTCTGCTGCTGCGCTTATCACAGCGCTTAATTGAACCCGTCAATGCGCTTAAAACTCAACTCGATCACCACCAAGGCGATGCCACGCAGACCTTTAGTGTGCCTGAGGGCTCGGCCAAAGAGTTCCAAACCCTCGCGGATGAGTTGAATGAATATCGCCACAAAATCAACCAAGTCATCAAGCGAGAGCAAGCCTTTGCACGATACGCAAGCCATGAACTGCGTACACCGTTAACCGTAATGAAAGGCTCAAGCAGCCTACTGGCGAGAAGTGCAAACACGGATTTCCAGACTCGCCAAGTGAACCGAATTCAAGATGCAACGCAGCAGATGTCGACCATGGTAGATGCCCTACTCGGCTTAGTGCGTTACGAGCGTAATGCAGATGATTCACCAGTGCGCAGCATCACCGAAGAAGAACTCAACCAAATCATCTTCCAAAGCCAAGCTCAGGCGGATGAGAAAGCACTCAGCTTTGATGTACAGATCGACGGCAACCCTAGAACGCGCGCGACCAATGCCGTGTTGACCATTATTCTTGGCAACCTGATTCGCAACGGCATCGCTGCGACACCTTCGGGATCAATTCATATCAATATGGATGAAAACACCATCTCGGTGCGCGATGAAGGTGAAGGCTTTTCGACCATTCCACATTCTGATGGGCACGGATTAGGTTTGATGATTGTGGACGATTTGTGCCAACGCTATGGCTGGCAATTTAAGATTGGTACACATCCAGAAGGTGGTTGTGAGGCAGTAATTGATCTTGCGTCAGAGCATCAGGAATAACCGAAATGGTTGTACTGAAACACAGACTTTTTATCTGGGTTTAATGGCGTTACACTACGCGCCCTTTTTAACGGCAAGGTCGCGTGGTTGGACACGTCAGCAGTCACATGAAACTCTCTGAAAGCCCGATAACTCAACACAACTTCAACGGTCATACGTTTTTTCTTAAGCGTGATGACATGCTGCATTCTCACTTTTCTGGGAACAAAGCACGTAAGTTTATGGCGTTGATGGAAACGCAAAACAGCGACATCAAAACCCTCATCAGTTACGGCTCTGCTCAATCCAACGCGATGTATTCGCTAGCAGCTCTCGCCCAGATTAAAGGTTGGGCATTTGAGTTTTATGTTCATCACATTCCATCTTGGCTAAAAAGCTCCCCCATCGGAAACTATCGCGGCGCTCTCGATTTGGGTATGAAAATCACCGCCATGCGAGACATCGGTAGCGAACTCCACCCTAGTGAATACATCCACCAGGTACGAAGATTAGATGAATCGACATTGCTTATTCCAGAAGGTGGACGTTCCCACCTCGCTGAAGCTGGCATCAAACAGTTAGCACGAGAAATTCTTGATTGGACGCGATTGAGAGGTAAAGAGCAGTTTACGGTCGCCCTGCCATCAGGTACTGGCACGACGGCTTTATATCTTCATAAACATTTAAGCCCACACGGCATAGAAGTGCTAACTTGCCCTTGCGTAGGCGATGCAGATTACTTAACTGAGCAGTTCAACCAGCTCGGTGAAAACAGCCACCCAACCATTTTAACCGTGCGCAACAAACACCATTTTGGTCGCTTGTACGAAGAAGATTACATCACATGGAAAGCACTCTTTGAGCAAACCGACCTCGAATTTGACCTGTTATACGACCCGTATATGTGGCAATGCCTCACCCCTTGGTTGGAAGAGAACACAGATAAAACGGTGATTTATATTCACCAAGGAGGGTTACTTGGCAACGAGTCGATGTTGCCAAGATATCAACGAGAATTTGAATAGCGTGTTCAAATAAAGTTGTTGCTGATTACAGTGATTCCACTATTTGATGAGCGCCAGAATTTCTTTGAATTCAGGTGCTCGGCAATCTTCGACCATTTCATACAAACACATTTCTAACCCAGTGAGCACCACACCGTTAGCGGTTAACTTCGCAAGAGCGAGCGCTTTATTGGCAGCGGTTCGGGAAGAGACACAATCCGTGACTAATTCAACGCGATAACCGGACTGGCGCAGAGAAACCGCGGTTTGATAGACGCAAATGTGGGATTCAATACCGCAAACCAACCAGGTATCAACTTTCGCGTTCTCCACCGCGACCTTAAACGTCGCCTCTTTGCAACCATCAAACGTGTACTTGGTAATAGGTAAATGCGTGCTTTCAAGCACTTCACGAATCGGCTCCGCGGTTGGGCCCAACCTTTCTGGATTCTGTTCTAGCCACAGAATAGGCAAATCTAGTGCTTTGGCGCCCTTTACCAGTTTCGTGATATTTTCAATCAGTGCGTCGCTTTCATGCATTAATGTAGCGAGTTTGCCCTGAACATCCACCACAATCAGGCCCGTGTTTCCTTTCGATAACATTTCCATCTCCTATCTTGTGCGACCACAAACCATACTCAACAAGTTGAGCAACAGTTAATGTATCAGAACCCTTTCATGTTAGAGCAATAAAACCTAGAAAGATGACCTTCGCTCACACATTTGCCCTTAGGTAAGAGTGGTTTGAACTGACTATTTAAATTTCTCTCGAATTAGTTCAATCAAGGCTTTGACTTTATTGGGCAGAAATAAGGCCGAGGGATAAATCAGAGTAAGATGCTGCTTCGGATGCGCGAATTGAGGCAGCACCTCGACCAACAAACCGTCTCTCAGTGCAGGCTTGGAATGAATTTGAGGAATAAACGCGATGCCGTTTCCTGCTATCGCCATCGAGCGCAGCAAGTTGAGGTCATCCGAACGCAACGCCACATGCAGATCTGAATCGAGCAAATCGGCATTGTAACGATTAGTTAAAAGGCGATGCTGCTTAAGATCTTCCACCGTTTTTACTGGCGGATGCGATTCTAGATAGGCTTTTGACGCAACAAAGTGACTACGATAAGGCAAAAGACTGAACTGCACATAGCTGTCATCGGTGACTTTGACCACGCTCGGAAGAAGCTGTAAATCAAACGATTGACGCTTGAGATCGACACTCTCTTGATGGTTTTCAATCTCGACCGAAATCTCCGGATACCGCGTTGTGTACTCGGTGATGATCGCGTTAAACGCGGCAGAGCTCATCAATGCGGAAGGAATGGCTAAACGCACCTTGCCCGTCAGCTCTTGTTGATATTCGTGCATGGCATTTAAACCTTGCTGAATATGGTCAATAGGCTGCCCCACCAACTCAAACAAGCGTTTCCCGTGCTCCGTCAACTCAATGCTGCGTGTTGTGCGAATCAAAAGCTGTACCCCGAGCGATTTCTCTAATTCTTGCAGACGACGACTCACTTTTGAGCGTTGTAGTTGATTCGCCTCTGCCGCTGCACTTATACCGCCGTGAACCACCGTCTGAGTGAATAGGTAAATATCATCAAAATTAACGTTCATTGTCCTATTTTTAGGTCATTTATGTTCGTATTATCATTCTACTGAATTGTGAGTGACTTCTCTATAATCCGCTATCCAATATGTTTAACGGAGCTTGTAATGACGGCTGACCAAAAATTCAAACACTGGATGCGAACTTTGATTGTCCTGTTCATCGTACTATTTTTGTACATTATCATTGCTGACCGCCACGCCCCCTTAACGACCGAAGGACGAGTGCAAGGATACGTTGTCCAAGTCGCACCCGAGGTATCTGGTAAAGTGACCGACGTTCTCATCGAGAATAACCAGTCCGTTCAAAAAGGCGATGTGTTGTTTACGATTGATGATCGTAAATACAAGATAGCGCTTGAACAGGCGGAGCTGTCTCTGCAATCCGCCTATGAAAAAGAAGCAACACTGTATTCTCAACGCGAAGCCGCTCTTGCCAATATTGCCCGCGCACGAGCGACATTTGATAATGCACACCGCGAGTACAACCGCTTACTGACACTATCGAAGCAGAAAGTCATCTCTCAATCGACACTCGATAATGCCTTTGCCCAAAATCAGGTATCACGTGCAGCGCTTAAAGCGGAACGACAAAACTTAAAAGTCATTGAGGCGCAATTAGGCGACCAAAAAGGTCAAAGCACCGCCGTTCGAATTGCCAAAAACGGCATCGAAAAGGCGCAACTTGATTTGGCAAATACCGCGGTACTCGCTCCCAGTGATGGTGTCGTGACCAACCTGCAACTAGAAGTTGGCACGATGGCAAACACCAACATGCCATTGCTGACGTTTGTACCAACAGGATCACTCTGGGTAGCCGCTGATTTTCGTGAAAAGTCCGTCGCGAACGTAGACAAGACTTTCCACGCCTTGGTCACATTTGATGCCAACCCAGGTTCGGTGTACGACTTTGATTTAGCTAGCCGCGATTACGGTGTAGCAGCCGCACAACAAACGCCTAATGGCGCACTGACCAAAGTGGAAGTGAACAACCGCTGGGTACGTGATGCGCAGCGTACACGAGTGAACCTAACCAGCAGCGAAGAGTTACCACCAGCACTGTTTGTCGGCTCTCGCGCTACCATTGTTTTGTACCCAGACAACAGCATTTTCTGGCAGTTGATGGCGCAAGCACAGATTCACCTCGCAAGCTGGTTCCACTTCATTTACTAGGCGGCGACAATGAAAACCTTACGAATTTGGTTCGGCTGCTCTTTAGGACTCGCGCTAAGCATGATCTTCGGTTGGTCTTACGGATTTTTTGCCATCATGATGCCGCTGTTTATATTGGGCAGAATGGACAACTTTAATCTAGCGGCTTTATTGACCGTGTTTTTCTCTGCGGTGTGGACAACCATACAAGCCACATTTTTGCTGGAATACTTGCAGTTTCATCCAACATTAATGACCATTGCCGTCGGAATCATGATGCTGTTCAAGTGCATTGCAATGATGAACCAGAAAACCTATTTGTTTGGTTACATGGGGCTGTTGGTGGGTTCAATTGTGTTGAATTTTGCCAGCTATAACTTCATGGATATTGAAGAGTTCAATGTCAACATGTGGGTGATGGCGTTCAGCAATATTTTTGTTTGCGCATTCGCGTATTGGTTGTTCCCTGAGCCAAAACCCTCCGCCGAACACATTGAGATATCGACCCCCGTAAAAAGCGATATTGACTACATCAGCCAAGTTGCCATGGGTTGGGTAGTGGCGATGGCGGCATTTATCGTATTCCAAGTAGCAGACTTATATGACTCGCTATCCGCACAAGCTTCCATTTTGATCATCCTAACCCCAATGACTTTAGCGGGCTCGCTCGCCATGGCAAAAATTCGCATCATCGGCACCGCACTAGGCTGCATCGCAGGGATGGCTGTTCAGCTCATATTGGGCAGTTGGTATGGGCATGGGCTACTCTTTTGGCTCGCCTTTACCATTGCGATGGGGCCATTCTGCTTGTGGCTCACCAAGGGGCAAATTAAAGCGGCTATCGCGTTTTCTGCCATGTCTGCCCTATCGGTTCCGCTGACGACCTCATTGGTGCCAGAACAAAAAGACGCGTTCTTTTCGATCTTGTACCGTTTCAGCTCGATTTTCGTTGCGGTTCTGCTCACCGCGATGGTGATGTGGGTGGTGCATCACTGGATTCGTGTGATGTTGCTAAAACATCCTGAAGTTCGACAGCTAGAAATGAACTAGCGCGAAGTTACAACGTCTGTTTTAAGAAAAAAACCAAGAACCGAGCTCTTGGTTTTTTTGTTTATCTAAGGGGAAAATATTTTGAATAACTTAAGCAGACAGCTCTCTACGAACAATCTCCGCTCCCGCACTTAGCGCATTGAGCTTAGCGGTTGATACTTCACGAGACAAAGGCGCCATACCACAGTTGGTACATGGGTAAAGCTTGTCGGCATCAACGTATTTCAATGCCTCTCGCAGTGTATTCGCCACTTCTTCTGGCGTTTCAATCTCGCTGGTTGCTACATCAATTGCACCAACCATCACTTTCTTACCGCGAATCAACTCAAGCAACTCAATAGGCACTCGCGAGTTATGACACTCAAGCGAGATAATATCGATATTCGACTGCTGCAATTTAGGGAATACTTCTTCGTATTGTCGCCATTCAGTGCCTAGCGTTTGCTTCCAATCCGTGTTCGCTTTGATGCCGTAGCCATAGCAGATATGCACCGCCGTTTCACATTTCAGCCCTTCAATCGCACGCTCTAAACATGCAATGCCCCACTCGTTCACATCATCGAAAAACACATTGAACGCAGGTTCATCAAACTGAATGATGTCGACACCTGCAGCTTCAAGCTCTTTCGCTTCTTGATTGAGAATCTTCGCAAATTCCCAAGCCAGCTTTTCACGGCTACCGTAATGATCATCATAAAGTGTGTCGATCATCGTCATAGGGCCTGGCAGCGCCCACTTTATAGGTTGCTTAGTTTGCTGACGTAAGAACTTGGCATCTTCAACAAACACGGGCTTTGTGCGGCTTACTGGGCCAACCACCGTCGGAACACTTGCTTCATAACGGTTGCGAATGGTCACCGTTTTACGGTTTTCAAAATCTACGCCGCTTAAATGCTCAATAAAGGTCGTCACAAAATGTTGGCGAGTTTGCTCGCCATCACTGACGATATCAACGCCTGCCAGTTCTTGCTCTTGCAAAGCGACACGTAGCGCATCGCGTTTGCCATCAATCAGTTCTTCACCTTGGAGTTTCCACGGTGACCAAAGTTTTTCTGGTTCGGCCAACCAAGAAGGTTTCGGTAAACTGCCAGCCGTTGAAGTCGGTAATAGTGTTTTCATCGTCATTCCTTTCTAGATTCTCGTTGTCGATTACGCGTAGTTTGCAGACCATTGTTCAAGCACAGATTGATAAGGTTTGATGAAATGCTCCTCGGCAAATTTCCCTTGTTCAATCGCCAGTTGGCTGCGCTCTTCTCGGTCGTAAACGATTTGAGTTAGCGAGTGGTCTAGGTTTTTTAGGTTTGGCTGGTAGCAATTACCGGCAACCGCGTTGGCATTGTAAATCTCAGGTCGGTAAATCTTCTGGAATGTCTCCATCGTGCTAATCGTGCTGATAAGCTCTAGGTTTGAATAATCGTTCAACAAGTCACCGAAGAAGTAGAATGCCAATGGTGCAACAGTGTTTGGTGGCATGAAGTAGCGCACCTGTAAGCCCATCTTCTTGAAGTACTGCTCCGTCAACGAAGATTCGTTCGGCTGATATTCAAAGCCCAAAACAGGATGTTGATTTTCGGTGCGTCGGTATACCTTGTTGTCCGATACGCTCAGACAAATCACTGGCAGCTTTTTGAAATGCTGTTTATAAGACTCAGAATTAACGAAAGCTTTGAACAGTTTGCCATGCAAATCACCGAAGTTCGCTGGGATGCTGAACTGTGGCTGGTTTTTGTTGTGGTCCAACAGCAAAACGCTAAAGTCGTAATCACGCACGTATGAAGAGAAGTTGTTGCCCACAATGCCTTCGATGCGCTCGTTAGTGTTGTGATCAACAATGTTAGTTTTGAGCACTTCAATCGATGGGAATGCTTCTCCACTACCTTGGATATCCATATCAACAGAGATGATTTCAAGTTCAACTGAGTAGCGGTCACCTTGCGCGTTATCCCAATATGCCAACGCATTAAAACGATTGTCGATCATTCGGAGTGCATTGCGCAGATTCTCTCGGCGGTAGTTTCCGCGAGCCAGATTAGCAAAATTGGTAGTGATTCGCGTGTTGTCTGATGGTTGGTAATTCTCATCAAAGCGAATGCTTTTGATAGCAAATGTGAAATCGTTATTCATCGTGAGTTGGTATCCTATTTCCTTAGATAAAGCAGACTTTTCCTAACTCTGTGCATGGGGACATTTTTTGTTTTTTGGTTTTCCCAATCGTTAGGTTGCACAGCACTTACGACGAACGGTTCGTACAAAAAACGACCGTCGCAGTGCCTAACACCAGAGCAGTCCTTTTTTTATACTTGCTTCACGAGTTGAGTAATATTGGTATTGTTTCACATTGAACATGAAGGAAATTCATAGTGGCAGTTCCAACCCTGAGAGAGCTATCGTAGATACTGTTTTTCATTGACACCAATACACGTAACTTGGCGAGCATATTGCCAATATGTGTAATTAAGAAACGGATAAGAGATTAGCAGTACGTAAACCAGTTTTAAGCCGAGAAAACGCATTGTATAAACAATACGCCAACTGGAATATAGGACAGCGTAACTTAAATAGCACTTTTCACACTCCATCGTTTATTCAAGCATTCGTTTAATTAGAAGTACGTTACATTTTATATTCTCGAAACATGATTATTTAATAATCTTATTTATTTCTTTTTCTATCTTTACCATCTTAAACGTAAAGTTTAATTTCCTGCTGTAAAAGCACATATAACTTCATACACGAACATGGCAACTTCATTGACGGACTTTATCACTAAACTATTACATTAAGCTCTAAAAAAATAATAACAAAAAAAACATAAACCACTGTTTTAATTTGAATTAAGCCCATAAACCCGAGATGACCACATAACGATACTTTACTTAGTTTGGTATAACAAAAGCCCTAAAAATAACATGGCTAACATTTATAAAATTCACTTTTATCAATAAAAAAGCTCAATATAACATTAGAAAATTAAAATTAAGCAATAACTTAAAAAGGCAAGACTTAATAACCAGATTATTATTTATTATAGTTGAGAGGTGAATTTAAAAACTATGAGACATTAATCCCACGAATCTATCCTTTTTCTTTTTTTAATAAAAAACAAGATGCACTATTTCACCGCTCATTTATTGAGCTTGAATTTATAACCTGTCCATAATTATAAAGTGCCCATCAAGATAGTTTAAAACAAAAGTCTTTATGGGCTGACTAATAGGAAACAATAATGGAAAAACAGCATCTTTCCGCGAGTATTATCGCACTCGCTTTACTTGGTTCTTTAGCACCAGCACATGCTGAAGATACATTAAAATCTTACACTTCGACGTTGCTTCAGCTTGATGATGGTGATGCACGCTCGAAAAAAATCCGCTTAATTTATTCTTTAGAAAATGTCTGGAACCAATCTTTACTACCAAATGGCGCTAAAGAAGCTAAGTTGATCCTAAATGGCGGCTCTGGCTTCGACATGACTAATGTTCCAAACAAAGAACAAATCTATGGTTTTGCCACTGGGGGAGATTACCGTTACACCGTTCCAACGGCTTTTAAGCTGGCACTGAGCTATTTAAATGGCGCCCCTTTACGCCACATGAGCCATGCTCCAGAAAACACCATTGCAACGGCATCTGTCAGTGAGTCGCTAGATTTTAACCTTGGATTCAGTGCTTCTACTTCTCCAAATATTAGTGGGGGAATCTCCTGGAGCAACCGTGTAACGTACGACCAGCCAGAGTTTCAAACGGTTGCCGATTTTAACCAAGCTAACGAAAGCATTAATTGGTTAATTGAAAACAAGACTATCCGCCATAATACGCCAGCTAAAGACTGGTTATTGTATCGTTGGACCAGTTGTGACATGGGTAATTTGATTGATTACAATGAGTTACCTGTCGTTATGCGTTCAGATTTTAAACCACAAGTCGGCGTCGTATATAGAAAAAATGACATTCAAGATGGCCTAGATACATCAGAGGTCAAGCTGGTTGCTGGTTGGCGAAAAACCAATTACTACTTTGGTCGCGACTGGTGTAGCTGGTATACCACACCAGAAAATACCTGGAAGAAAAATCGTGATAGCAGTCAATGGACAGAGACTAGCCGAGCCGTAACTATCTCTTGGAATGACGATCTCTACCACTAACTTATTAGCCTGCGGCCACGGAATAAATAAGTGGCCGCCGTATTTACTAATGAAATAAACGGTAAGACATGACACATGACAAGTAACAAAAAACTCTTGACTGGATCGGCGCTAGCACTTGGTGCAGTACTCGCCATATTTCTGATTAATTCAAATAACAAGAATGCCCAGACCGAACCTGTTGCAAGCCTTGACGAGCAAATCAAGACAGAAGACGCTGCGACAATAAGTGTAACGCCTCCTGAGAGCAATGCTGCTCAAAAGGTGGTTACCACTCCAACACCACAAAGTGGCAATGATGATACTTCCGACGTCATTCCAGCTACACCTTGGATATCTGCCCCATTAAATGAACTGAGCAATGAACTGTACGATTTTATTGAAGCTGAACAGGTAAGTTACATCAGTACGACCGACTATCCATTCGACGAGCAAAAGCAAAAACAATTGCGAACATTAGCTAAGCAAGGGGTTCCTATCTTGTTTGACAATACGGAGTCATCCTATTTGGATAGCTACGGTGTCAGCGAAACCAAAGTCGTATCAGAGTATTTTGGTACGGCGTCTGAAGGTGATGTCATCATCGCTACCGGAGTACAGAATGCAGATGGCAGCATTCATTATCTAGTTTTGCCTTTGAAGAGCAAAGATCTCAACGATAACAGTAAATTGATTGAGGACACTAAGCTCGCAATCACTCTACTTAAAGAACAAAAGCATGACTTGATAAAAGAGAGACAAAACGAACATCGCGAATAAAAAGTAAAGGGAGATAGCCTCTGTATCGCTATTTCCCTTAAAACTCAGTTCTCAATTAAGAAAAGCTCATTTCTCCCTACTTACTGGCACCCTATCCGAAATTACCTTGCCGTCTTTGATGGTGATGATGCGTTTAGTGCGCTCTGCCAGAGCGTTATCGTGCGTCACGATGATCAATGTTCTACCTTCGGCGTGGAGTTGGTTGAACAAAGCTTCAATCTCTGCGCCGGATTTTGAATCCAATGCACCCGTTGGTTCATCCGCTAAGATGATTTGTGGATCGTTGACCAAGGCTCTTGCAATCGCAACTCTCTGCTTTTGACCACCAGAAAGCTGGTTTGGTTTATGGTCTAAACGATCCCCTAGCCCGACTTGCTCTAGTAATTTAGCTGCGCGCTGGCGACGTTCTTTGGCTTTGATGCCAGAGTAAACCAACGGCAGCGCCACGTTATCAAGCGCCGTCGCGTATTCCAATAAGTTAAAGCTTTGGAAGACAAACCCGATCTTTTGGTTACGAATGCTAGCCAGCTCATTCGCACTTAAACTTGCGACGCTTTGGCCGCCAAGTTGGTACTCGCCATCGGTGGGCTTATCTAAACAGCCGAGCATGTTCATCAACGTTGATTTACCCGAACCGGACGGGCCAAGAATCGAAAGAAACTCGCCTTGATTAATGGTTAAGTCAACGCCGTCTAGCGCGCGAACTTCCGCCTCCCCGCTTGAGTAGTATTTACAGATGTTGGTCAGCTCAACAAGCGGCTGGTTCGACATGTTCTCTCCAGAGTTATTGTTGTTATTCACTTTGTAGCGCCTCCAATGGGCTGACTTTTGCGGCTCGGTTTGCAGGTAACCATGCAGATGCCACACCAATGATCACTAAGGTGAGGATGACAATCACGACAACGACCCACGACAACTCAGGGACAGGTTTACCCAGTTGTTCATAAAAGGCATTGCCCTCTAAAGGAATGGAACTAATGGCAGACACCAGCGCGTATGTCACGGCTAACCCAAACGCCCCCCCCATCATCATTGTCAATAAAGACTGTACTAAATAGTGCATGCGAATAGCCGTTGGGGTTGCACCGACTGCCATGCGCACACCGATATCACGCGTAGATCGCTTTACGGTGGCATACATCACATTGGCGATGCCAACGCCAGCAACAGCTAACGTCACGAAGCCGATAATGCCAAGGAAACTCTGCAAACCTATCAGAAACTGCTGCATACTCTTTTGCTTAAGGAACATATCATCGACTTGGATGACCTGTTCATCACTGACACTTGCCCCGTGTTTACGGGCAATCACTTGCCTGATCGTCTTTGCTAAGGCTTCTCGGTCTACATCCGCTTGTGGCTGCACATTGATGCCACCAATTTCACCGTTGACATGAAATCGCTTCCACGTCGCTAACGGCACAAAGCTGGAATAGTTGATAAGATCCCCCTGTTCTATTTGGGCGCTGTTTTTCTCCAATACGCCCACAACGGTGAACTCCTCATTGCCGATTTTTACCTTTTTCCCCACAGGGTTGACTTGCAATGTGACTGTCGCAAACCAACTAAAGTCCTCATTCGGGTTGAATAAGTCGGCTGCCAGTTCATAACCCAGTACAACGACTTTGCGCGTCTCTTTTTGATCGAGTGGATTTAACCATCGTCCCCCCGCCATCGGCACCAAATTGGTCATGGATTGAAACTCGCTCGTGACCGCTAAGGGCTCTTGCCACGAGCTTCTGTCACCAACGGTGATGCGCTCTTTCCACTTCGCAGTTGGCGCAACACTTTTTACATCGGGTAACGCTCGAACGACCTCTGAATCGTCCATTTTTAATGTCAGAAATTTACCTTGGTGAAAAGCACCATGGTCGACGGTGGCCATCCCTCCGGTCAAATAAATCAAGTTGCCGTTACCATTTTGTGCGGTTTTCAATACGCCCTGACGAATACCCTCACCTACCGCCAACATAGCAGCGATACAGAGGGTCGCCCACGCTACAGCCAGAATAGTCAAACCCAATCTCAGCTTTTCTGCGGCCATTTCTTGGAAAATTTGTCTCATCGGTAACAACATGACTAGGCCCTCGCACTCAAAGCAATGACTGGCGTGAGACGCGATGCTCGCCTTGCTGGGAAATACGATGCCATCAATGCCAAGATAAGTGTCACAAGTAAAGACCAAGCAATGGAATCTGGCGTGATCACAGGCAAACCAATCCATTCCGGTAATGCCATGCTGCTTAGGACAGACACCACTGCATACGAAAACATCAGACCTAATGCCGTGCCCACAGCTACCAAAATAAGCCCTTCAAGAATAAACTGACTGAGTATGGATTTTTGAGTCGCCCCGATCGCCAAACGCACACCGATTTCACGCGTGCGCTCCGTGACAGATAAAAACATGATGTTGGCAACGCCAAGCGCACCGACCGCCATGGTCATCGCGCCGCTCGCTCCGAGAAAAATCTGAATGCCACGCAAAATTCCACTGATGACCGCCGCACCTTCACTAAAATCGGGTAATTCGACCGCATCTTTATCACTTGGGTCAAAATGAAGCTGCTTGGCGAAAAAGTTCACGATATTTTGTCGAAACGACGGTGCATCCATCCCATCTCTCGGCTTCATCAATACCATCCAAGGTTTCGCATCCCACAAATCGCGGTACGTTGTTTGAGGAATGAAAACCGTGCGGCTATCGCCGAATGAAATGCCAGTGTCCTCACCAACGGTTATCCCAATCACCAAAAACGGAATGCCGTTGACTTTGAGCCTATCCCCGATTTGGATTCCGCCCATTTGCGCAATTTGATCGCCTAACACTGCCACGCGAGTGTGGTTGTCCATATCACTTGGTGACAGGTTTCTCGAACCGGATTGCAGCTTGCGTTGCATTAAAGGAAAGTAAGACGTATCAATACCGCTGACCGTACTCGATAAATTCTGTCCTTTGAGATTGGTGATATTCGCATCCCATTTGGCGTAAACGCTCGACGCCTGTTGCACGAAGCCCGACTGTTTGATCATGTCGACTTTTTCTTGTGGAATATCAATTTGTCGTCGTGAAGGTAACCCTTGCCACGGTTTACTGGTACTCGACGGAAACACCACTTGCACATTGTTGATCATAAAGGAAAACGACTGGGTCTGATGGCGATAAAAGCCTTCGCCAAGTGCGATTAACACCACCACAGAGATCACGCCCCAAGCAATCGCGATAATGGCCAGCACGCTCTTCATGCGGTGCGCCATCAACGTTTGCCAAGTTTGTTGCAATAGACTGCTCATGAATGAAAAGCTCGAGAGATCAACGCCATGGTATCGTCATCGAGTTTCCCTGCGGTTTGCAGTAAGCCGATTCTCTTACGCCAGTAGCTGTACAAGTTGGTTTGCAGACTGTTTTTCGCCTCAAACAAGCTGTTGTGTGCACTGATAACTTCCGACACTTCAAGCAGGCCAGCGTCGTAAAGTTTCTCTTTGCTTTGCAACACTCTGGCGCGCGACTCAACCAGCTCGTTCGCTATCAAAACTTGATTCCAGTTGATATCGACCTGAGTAAACTGCTGAATAACTCGTTTATGAATATCAATTTCCACTCTACGCATATCTTGTTTGGCGCTTAAAATGTTCAACGATGCTTCGTCCACTTTCGCTCGCACTGCACCATTGAGGTCAATCGGCAAACTCAAACTAATCCCAGCGTTAAACTCGCCGTTTGAACGATTGTCACCATCGCTGTAGCCCACACTGCCTTTGACGGTCGGGTAGTATCCACCTTTAGCTGAATCTTTCGCGAACTCGCTCGCTTTCACCATCTGCGCCGCCACCAACAGCTCTGGACTGCTGTCTTTCGCCAGTTTTAGCCATTGCTCCTGAGAGTCCACCAGCATCGGCGGCTGAATCAAAGAATCCGTTCGAATTTGGTCGACACTCTCCGGCATTTGATTGATTAACGCCGCAAGCTCTGCTTTTTTCACTTCGAGATCGGCTTTTGCATTGAGGATACTTGCTTGCTCAGAGACTTGATTCGCTCGCATCTCTTCAACATCAACCGACTTCACTTTGCCTGCTCGATAGCGTTTCTCAATGATGTTGAGAAGTTCCTTCCCCTCCTCCAGCTTGGACTGCGCCAATTTGAGGTCGCCCTGTGCGCTTGCCACATCTAGGTAAGCGGTGAGCAACTTCTGCGCAAGCTCGTTATGCGATTGAGATAGCTCTAACTGTGCTTTGAGATAATTGGCATTCGCTTGATCCAGTTCCGACCACAAACTGCTATCCCAAATAGTTTGAGATAAGGTCGCGCCGTAACTGTTGGAATGGCTTGAGGACTCATTCCAATCCGCTGACGCACTGGCACTTAAACCCGGCAATAACGCACTGCGGCTACTCTGTACGCCAACCTCGCCAAGCTGGACACCGATTTTCGCTTTTTCGTAATTAGGATCGTTCTGCTTTGCTTGTTGCCAAGCTTGTTCAATAGAAATTGCGTAGGTCGGCAAACTGAGCGTGGCAGCCAACAATGCAAAGGCGATTGTTGATCGTTGCAGCTTAACCATGCGCCGCTCCCATCATGCTGTTGTCGATAACCTCTTCATCAAGCTCCACGCCGTCAAGCACTTCGACATTGATGCCATCTGACAGACCGAGTTTCACAGGTTGTTTATGAAACCCTTGTTCTGAGCTGTCGGGGATCAGAACATTCGGTGCGTCACCATCAAATTGCAGAGCGCGCTCCGGTAGAGTGAGCACGTTTTCAGACTTCTTCAGAATGATTTGAGCCGTCGATGAAAAACCAGAACGAAGCAACACATCTTGTGGGATCTTGAGTTCTCCCACTTCAACCTCAAAACCGTTATCAAAACTTTTTGCCGAAGCATTGCCCTCTGGTGAGTTAAGGTTCTCAGATTGAATCGCCACTTTGGTTAGCACACCAGAAATCGCCACATCAGGATAAGGCGCAACCGTCAACATAACGGGCATTCCCGGAGACAACTGCGCAGCATCATGCTCACTGACGCTACCTTTAAAAATCAGACTGTTCATGTCGGCCAATGACATCATTTCAGTCGCGGCTTGGCTTGATTGAGTCGAGATGATCGGCTCTCCGACCTCAACTTTCTGGTTGAGTACCGTGCCATCAATTGGCGCGTAGATCGTCGACGTTAAACGTGCATCGCCGATAGACGCCTCACCACTGCGGATGAGTTCGAGATTCTGGCGCTTTTGCAATACGTCCGCTTGCGCAGATTTGACTGCCGAGCGCGCACTTACGTATTCGTCGTAGTTACTTGGAATAATGTCCTGCTTGACCAAGCTTTCTAAGTTGGACAGTTTTTGTTTGGCGGATTCCAGATCGGCTTCGCTACGCATGAGTTCTGCCGATGCATCCGTTAATGCTTGGGGGGGTTGGGTTTGGACGCACTTTGATCAGCGGCTGGCCTTGCTTCACCTTTTCACCAACTTTCGCGTAAATTTCACCGACGATACCGTCGATTTGTGACTTTATAGACACGGAGTGTGCAGGGACAATTTTACCAACAGCCACCGCTTGTTTTTCAATCGTGCCTTTTTCCACAATCAATGTAGGCAGCAATTCTGGTTGAGCAGCAGATTGGAGATAGAAATACGTACCACCGCCGAGCAGCGCGATGCTCACAGCGGAGACAAGCCAACGTTTCGTCATTATTTATTCCAACAATTATTGGGTAGTCTAATGACTACTCCTAAAACACAAAGTTGAAGGAATAATATCCTGCTTTAATAGCGGTTTGGTTGTCACAGTTGGTATGGTTTTGTCAGTCACCTCTGACAATCAAAGACTAAAAAAATCTCGAGGAATCATTCAGCAAAGACGCTGTCTACGATGGCGACTAACATGCTCTGTAACCGCTCGTTTCAACCGCTATCAATTTCATTCTGAACAATGTGCAAAATGGTGCTGTTCTATATCTAAGTGAGCAGCTGTTTCTTGAGCGTATAATATATTCTCTTGATTAGCCTCAAACTCAGCCCCCGTCCCAGGCCAATAATATGTATCTTTATCATGACATAGAGTGAGAATGACAGGATCATGGTGTATATTGGGCTCATCTCCTAGCTCGCCATACATACTGAAAGTAATCTCAGACCCAACGTCTCCACGAAGTTTCTGAATCACTTCTGCTTGAACTTTAAAGAGCACATCTTCCTCATGTTCAGAAAATTTTTCAAAACCTGTAACTTTCACCACTGCAGAATAGGGCGTTTGGAATATCGCATCTTTGAGTGCCTCATTCTGAGAGTACACTCCCTCTGAAGCACAAGCTGATAAGCTCACACAACCTAACAAACTTATAAATTTCTTCATATTTAACTTTCCGTTCCTGCTAAAGCAGAGCCTTTTGTATATACAGGTAAAGTGCCTTTTGTTTCATCGTAGTTACTCGGCACTACGAATTTGTCCCAAACATCAATAGAGTACTTTGCTATATTGACTTGGTTGTTTTGGTTTCCTCCTAACATGTACAAATGCCTCCCATCTGGGCTCTTTCCCACTACAAAAGCAACATGCCCACCACCTTTTCTCGATTTAATCCCTAGAGCTCCATGTATAGGTTCTGAGATGTTTTTACCAAAACCCTTCCACTCCTTTGCTCGATAAGCTTCTTTTACTGGAGTGATTCCGTGTTGTTTAAAAACCCAAGCGGCAAACGAACCACACCAAGCATTTTGACCTCCAGAGTCATCAGTGCCCCAGAACTTAGATGCTGTAAAATACTCTAAAATCCTTGGACTGGCCTTAGTGCCTGAAACTTCTTTTTGTCCAATTTCTCCCAACGCTGTTTTCATCCAAGGTACTTTGGTTACTAGTTTTTGAGCATCATGAGGATCATTTTTCACTGAGCTATAGGATGGTAATCCATTGAGCTTACGATGAGTTCTACCATTTACATCGATCCGACCATCTGGCTTTACCATATAAAGTAGCTTACGCTGACACACTTTTATTGCCTCTACTGTTTTCGACAAATGAGGACTCCGCCCTAACGAGCCATCAACAACCAACAGTCGGGTAAAACCTATTCTCTTTTGGTTATCATTTAAAAATTGTTGAACTGCTTTAACATCATTTTTCGAATTAGTGCCATTTATACCAACAGAGCCACGGATTTTTAATCCCATTCTCGTTACCTTTATAACTAATCATATAATTAAGAAAGTACGCTTTAGCGTGACAACAATAAAGATAAAATGTTGTTTTATACGATTAGCCATACGAGGGAAATTAGGTGTTGAAAATATAGATTACAAATAAACTCAGCTCATATCACTAAAAACACCTATTTATCATCTTTTGGTCACGCTTCAAAGCAGGACTGCCAGATGTTTTAAACCATGCGTATTAATAGACGAAAAAATGTTTATAAATGAACACTTAAATTAACATAGTAAAACTATCAATTACTATTTTAAATTTAAATAACACTTCCTTTTTAAGGTCACTCTATAATTAAATTTATCAAACTTTAATTTTTATTAAATTGAGCTTTAATTTATTAATCTGACTATTTAACTAATTTCATTTCAGTTAATTGTGCTTTTTGGCATGTTAGCGGGTGATGGCGGCGCCAATAACACCGACCCATTTTCAGAAGGAATAACGGACGATAACCAATGGATTGTGGAAGAACCACACATGATGATTATTACCCTAGACCAAGTGTTGCTCGACTCTCTACCAACCGGTTCAAGTTATGATGGCCCATACGTGATGTGGTATGGTATGCCATACGCACACATTATTATTCCCGTTAGAGCGAGAAAATAAAAAGAAAAAATCCGATATTCAATATTTTGAATATCGGATTTTTATTACGTTATCGAGCTAACCAAATTCTCGCTAGTATTCCTATCGGAGTGGTAACGCCAGTTGTGACAGAGGAAATTTCACCATTTCTTAAAACATAAATGGTTGGGGTCACGCTAATTTTCCATTCGCGCATAATATCGCTTGAAGAATCGTTTATGTTTTCGAAACGATATTCTTTTGCCCTCATAAACTGCGCCACACGCTCATTCGGTCCCGACGATCCAGAAACGCCAACTACGGTGTAGTCATCACTCAGCCAACTCACGCTTGGGCTTACAAATTTACAAGCGGGACACCAAGTCGCCCAAAAATAAACAACGACAGGTTGTTCATAACTTTGCGCGATTGCATCGAAGTATTCACCATCGCTCAATACGGAGCTCAATGGTGGTGACTCCTGTTTAGGAATATCTTTAGTGCGATACCAATCCATCGCGATAGAAATCGCGGTGACAATGAGCACCATCTGTACGATTTGAATGAGCCAATATCGGAATGTTCTACGCTGCTTTGTCGAACTCATTGAATAGCTCCCCCACTCGCTTGCTTCACCGCACTTAAAACAACATCATCAGTCAGAATCACAGGTAACGGGATACCTTGTGGCGCTGCCGGGCCATAGACGATGTTAAACGGCACACCGTAACGCCCATGAGCTCGTAAAAAGTCAGTTACCGAGCCGTCCGGATGTGTCCAATCCCCTTTTAACGTCGCTACATTAGGGCTTTGCAGCAATGAGTAGACAGGATCTTGCCAGATCACACCGATCTTGTTCGCTTTACACGTGACACACCAATCCGCAGTGACATCAACAAACACCACTCGCCCATTATTGACGTGATCTTCAATCGCCGAGTTAGAAAGCTTCTGCCACGCTAAGTCCTCAGGAAGCGGTGTCGCCCATTGGTCGGCAGTGACACTACCAAGTAACAGGCCACCAGCTATCAACACTAATGACGCAGTTCCGGATACAGCAAGCGCTTTCTCACCATACACTTTCTTAACTCTTGCCATCATTACAACAAAAGCAACCACAGCGATAAGTGCAATCCATAACATCGGTACATGATTTGCCATTAATGAAAGTAGCCAAATGCTAGTCGCCAGCATCATTATGCCAAACACGATTTTAACGACATTCATCCACGAGCCAGGCTTTGGTAGTTTCAGCGCGATATTTGGAAACACAGCGACTAAGAGCCAAGGCAGTGTCATACCCAATGCTAATGCTGTAAAGGTTGCAAATAACGTTAATACGTCGGCACCCAAGGCAAACGCCACGGCCGTTCCTAGAAAAGGCGCGGAGCAAGGCGTCGCAAGCAATGTAGCAAACATACCTTGAACATAGTGACCAACTAGGGAGTTATCACCTTTCGAGGCCAGCCATGTATTGGTACCCGATGATAGACGGACTTCAAACAGCCCCAGCATATTGGCCCCAAACAAAGTGGTGACCAACACCATCAAACCTAAGAACCAAGGGCTTTGAAATTGCACGCCCCAGCCAATGGCATTACCTGTTAGCTTAAGCACCAAAATAAAACCAGCGAGAATCCAGAACGACGTTAATATACCAAGTGACGAGGCAACAAACTGAGCGCGAATTTGACGACGCTCGATACCTTGAGCGGCAACAATACTACTTAGCTTCATCCCCAAAACCGGAAGAACGCAAGGCATAATGTTAAGAATTAAACCGCCGAGCAACGCGAATAGAAAAACACTCGTTAGAGACGTGCTCGGCAACGGTTCAACTATTGCCTCAGCAGTTGCTTGAGTGGTTTCTTCTGCTAGTAAATTGGTGTCTTTGATGGTCACAAACAGCGACTGACCATCTAACTCCACATCGCCCAGCCAAGTATCAACGATATAGCTCGCGGTGACGATGTTTCCTTCTTGATACATTCCTTCAAGCTTGAAGCTATAGTCTCGCGTTGCTTCATCGACACCATCCACCAGCACTTGTGGTTGTTGCCAACCCTGACTGTTCTGTAGCTTGATTTGTAGTTTCGATTGGTTCGCATCCCAACTCGCCTGAGTAACATCAATAAACGGCGATGGCTGCGGCACGTTACTCACTGCTTGAGCGTAACTGAACATCACGCCTTCATCGACTGTTAGATCAGAAGGCAAGAACGTCAATTGAATTTGATAGTCGGTCAGCACACAAATCGTCGTACAAGAAGAAAGTGTCAGTACCGCATCAATCGTGACAGGTCTGGACATGTCTTCGACGTGCAGCGTCATGGGGAACAAAGTATCGCCTTTATACCCAAGAGTCTCGATACCTAACAGTTCGAATTTTTGTGGGTGCGGCCATTGCCAATCCACTTTGGATAAATTTTGTGAATTTTGCCAATCAATAGATGGTGCTACGCCGCCCTCACCAGGTGAACGCCAGTAAGTTTTCCAGTCTCCGGTTAACTTGACATCCAAATAACCTGTAAGTGTTTTGGCTTGCGGATCTTGTTGACCAGTGAGCACAAAGCGCGTTTGCACTGGAGGATGTTGTGGGTTGGTTAGCCAACCTGTATCAGTAGTTTGAGCTGAAATACTCAGAGAGAGCAAACTCAAAGCAAGCGTCATAAAAAACATGAACGCAAACTGAGTCAGTTTAGTAATTTGATTCATAGTGATTCCTAGTTAAAAGACAAAGGTGCTAAATAACTGACGCTAGTGGTCAGAAAGCACGCTTTTATTCTCGGAACACACAGAAAGTCAGATGGACTCGAAACTTACGGCCTATCGGTTCCGTCCAATGTTGCGCACCAATATAGGCACTGCACAACCAAATTGCCGAAGCAAAAAGACCGACAAACAGAACAACAATAAATACATCGAGTTGATGTTGAGAAAACTGAATTAACTTTTCAGACAATTCGCACTTGCTAGTTTCTTTAGTATCAATCGACTTGACGCTCGAACGCTCATCAGCAAGTGAAACCGCGGGCGATTCCGCCTCATATTTCATAGAGCATGACGATGCAAAGCCTGAATTTTGCATCAGACACACAACGACCACCCAGCCAATAATCGCCAGTAGCCATTTTGCCCGCTTATGTGGCGTGTGATGTCGTTTAGTCAACAAACTCATAAGAATTCAGATAAAGTAAGAACGAAGAAGATAATACGCGAGTCGTCATAAAGCTCAAGTTGTATCCTCTAAATAGCCTTAAGAGGCTTCACTCGGTAAGCTTTAATCTAGCTTGCCATAAATATATGCCAACTCTGCGACGGTTTTTGCCGAGAACTTCTTCAATAGATTAGCTCGGTGTACTTCAACCGTTCGCATTGCTATGCAAAGTTCGTCAGCAATACGAATGTTGCGCTTTCCTTCAATAATCAAACGTAAAATGTCTTTTTCTCTAGGTGTGAGCGATTCATAAGCCGATTTAGCTGCTGCCATATCGAGGTTTGTGGCAGACTGCGCCTGTCCCTGCAAAATGGCTCGTGCCAGTTCATCGCCTTTGACTGGTTTTTGGAAGAAATTGACCGCCCCAGCTTGCAATGCATCGACCGCCATCGGAACATCACCATGCCCTGTCAGATAAATAACGGCTAGCGGGCTGTTGGCTTGATTTAAAATTTGGTGCACTTGCTGGCCACGAAGGTTGGGCATTCGGCTATCAAGGATCACGCATCCGGCCTGATGAATGTTCACTTTATCGAGAAAAGATTGCCCATCAGCAAAAGTCGTCACGTTGAAGTCATGCTCTTCCAACATAAAAGCGAGCGAGTCACGCACCGATTCATCATCATCGACTACAAAAACAGGTAGCTGCTTTTCACCGCTGCTCATTGAGTGCTCCTATGCCTAGTTCAGATTAGTTTTGATATGGAAACACAAGCTCAACCAAACAACCATGTGGTGCTATCGAGCTGATGACAAACTCGCCACCATGCATTTCCATCACATCGCGACAAATGGCTAACCCCAGCCCAAGCCCTTCTTCTTTGCTACTCACAAACGCTTGAGTCGGATTCTCTTGCTGCAACCCTGTACCATTGTCTAACACTCGAATAGAGAGTTGACTGATTTGGTAATCGCAATGCAGGGCAATTTTACCTTGATAACCTGATGAGTGATATTTCTCTTGGAACAAAGTACACGCATCAATCGCGTTGCTGATCACATTAACTAAAACCTGTTGTACGCCAACTGCATCGACAAGTAATGGACGAATGTTCCCTTCTGTACTGGCCACAATAGAAATGTTTTGCTTCTGCATTCGAAAATGGAGTAACTCAATCGTGTCATCAATGAGTACTTGAAGATCGCACGACGTTTTGTCGACACTGCGCTTACGAATCAACGTTCTTAATCGCTGAATAATTGCATCGGCTCTTTCAACTTGGCCCTGTATTTTCTCAAGTACAGGGACAATATCTTCATGAGGGCGCTTTTTGGCCAAGCGAAGTAAACCGCCTTCACTATAGTTGCGAATGGCTGCCAGTGGCTGATTGAGTTCATGAGCAAGACTAGTGCCGATTTCTCCGACAATCGCGACCCTTTGTGAATGTTCTAACTGTTCACTTTTCTCTTTTAATCGTAACGATGTCTGCTCCAACGCTTGCTTACTCTTGCTAAATCGATACTCAAGCCAAAAGTGGTACGCGTTCAACACAATCACAAACATGAACAGCGCCCATGCCCACTCTTGATGACTACGCAGCCAGCGTAGAGCCTCACTCCACCAAGGTTGTTGCAACGGATGGAGATCCAACGCCTGATAAAGTTTGTCGATGCTCAGCAAGCTGACGGGGGACGTCCAACCTGACGCGCCTGCCGCAATAACCGCAGGGTGTTCAGGTGGCATCGCTAACAATACTTGCGCAATCTGTTTGGCAATCTGAGCTGAGCCGCGCTCTGTTTTGGCAAATGACCAGTTAGGATAAAGCGGTGTGGAAACAGCGCATAACGAGCGCTCGTTCGGCTGTTGATTTAAAACTCGATAATTACTCGGTTGTAAAAGCCCTTCACTTAGCATCTGTTCCAATAAACAAGCAGGGACAACGGCCGCTTCCACATTGCCATCACGTAATTGATACAGGTTGGCATCAATAGGAAAACCAAGATAGCGGACATCAGAAAAGAAATCGTTTGGATTAAGCCCCATTTTGACTATTTGATAGCGCATCGTTAGATAACCACCAAACGCTTTTTCTGATACCGCCGCAACGGGACGTCCTGAGACATCTTGCACCGTTTGATAACTTGAATTGGCTCGAACCACCAGCGCCGAACCAATGCCGTAATTCGAGTTTTGTGGTGCTCTGCTGGTTAGCGTTGCCATCCACGACAGCGCGTATTGCCTGCCCAACCGCACTGCCTGACCTGGGTTGGTTAAGATGAAATCCATGGTCTGAAACTTCACCGCTTCGCCCATTTCATCCAAGTTAAGGGGATGAAGGACAAAATGCACATCGGAAATTTGCTGATTGAGCCAATCAATGGTCGGTTGCCATCTCTGCTCAGCATAAAGATGGCCGCGTATCGCTAACACGCCCACTTCGACTTTTTGCTTGACCTGTGGCTGCTCTGCTTTTTGCTCTTGCATTCCTTGCAGATCTGCTTGTTCAGAAACTGAGCCCTGAACCAAAGATGCAAAGGCAACTAAGCAAAGAATCCAAAGCTGAAGCCACAGTGCTTTTTTCATGATGAGTCGAATCGTTCCGTCAAGAGAGTGCGACAAGAATAACAGCTACCTTCCCTAAACCACATTTGTTTTAGATCAAGTTTGATCTGGGTATGTGGAAATCCACAATATAAGCCTCGCAGTGCATTTCTCACAATGGAATCAGTCAATTCAAATACAACAAAAAAGCAGGTGAGTTATGGATTCCACCAAACGTCGCTTTCTCAGCGCGGTCACAGCCGGAGCCGCGTTAATTCCAGTCGCAGGCATTGGCACGGCAACTGCGGGAAACATTATTCGAAATAACCAGTCCGCTGACCGAAAAGGACAAGTCGGGAAGCGTTATGCCATGGTGATAGATTTGCGTAAATGTGTCGGATGCCAGGCTTGCACTGTGGGTTGCAGCATCGAGAACCAAGCGCCAATCGGTCAGTTCCGAACCACCGTAAAGCAATACGAAGTTACGTTAGATGATGGCTCTACAGCCACGCAAGAAGCAAAAGCCTTTATGCTACCGCGCCTTTGTAACCACTGTGACAACCCACCTTGCGTGGCAGTGTGCCCGGTTCAAGCAACCTTTCAGCGCGAAGATGGTATTGTCATGGTGGATAACAGTCGCTGCGTCGCCTGCGCGTACTGTGTACAAGCTTGCCCTTACGATGCTCGTTTTATCAATGAGGACACCCTCACCGCAGATAAATGTACCTTCTGTGCTCACCGTCTAGAAAAAGGTCTATTGCCTGCCTGCGTGGAAACCTGTGTTGGCGGAGCACGTGTAATTGGTGATTTGAATGATCCATCAAGTGAAGTCCGCCGCTTAATTGCGAAGCACCAAGACGATATCAAAGTGCTAAAACCCAATGAAGGCACCAAGCCTCACGTGTTTTACATCGGCATGGATGAACGCTTCACCAGCCACATCGACGGACAACCTGCTATTTACGACCCACAAGGAGAGCGCGCATGAACATCACCGAAGTGTTAGTCCAACCTCAAGCGATGGCTTGGCTCCCGTGGGCGGTGCAGTATTTCTTCTACATCGGTTCGGCTTATGCGGCTGCTGTTTTATTCCTAATCGCCCTATTATTTGAAAAACACACCAGTCACAGACTGCGCGCTGCGCTTGTTCTGACGCTGGCCATCGGCGCCATCGTGGGGCCATTAGCGTTAACTGGCGACCTTCACCAGCCGGGACGCGCATGGCATTTTTACGTACACATCACTCCGTGGTCATGGATGTCTTTGGGGTCGCTTTTCTTGCCTGTTTTCTCAGGTTTAGCGGTAGTGACTGCATGGCTATATCTCCGCGAGGATCTTATCGCACTGCGAAATCAACCGGGAAAAGTACTACCTCTGTTATCTAAGTTGTCGCTTGGTGAATGGGCTATTTCTCACAAAGTGATGCTCACAATATCTGCAATCACCGTGTTATCAGGCTTAACCATCGCCCTTTATACTGGAGCTGAAATTGCAGTCGTTCAATCGCGCCCTTTATGGCACCAACCCGCGTCACCAATTCTTTGGTTTGTCACTGCATTTATGGGCGCGGTCGGATTTTCTCTGTTGATTTGGCTCTTGCTGCCTAGTCAGTCAAAGACGCTGACATCTGGCGATACTAATTTACTTAAAAAATCAGTGGTTACCAGCGGTGTATTAACGCTGATACTGCTACCGATTTGGGCATCCAACAATTCCGCATTTTCGCTCTATTCTAGCGAACAATGGATGCACAACATTGCCCTGCTCACTTTTGTCGTTTTAGGTTGTGTTTTGCTCGCTTTCATCTTCTTTCGCGATACCAAAAAGTCCACATCAGCCAGATTTCGTCACGTCATAGGGCTCGGTTTTGTGTCTGCTGCCGCACTGGCAAGTGCATGGCTGATTCGCTGGTTTACCATCATGGAAGTGCAAACCATCGCCAAGTTCGATGCAGGGCTGTATCCATACCAACTCACTATGGATGGAAATGGCTGGATAGGCATTATCGGCATGCTCGGATTATGGCTTGCACTGGCACTGCTCAGTTCGGAGCTGGTTCAGCCAAAACAAAAGATCGAAGTAAAAGCCTCATCACTCACCTTAACTGAACGCTAATCAAAGAGGATTTCATCATGGATAACAAACGCCGTCAGTTTTTGAAATCAGGCATTGCAGTGGGTGGGCTTGGCGCATTCGCTGCGGGTTACGCCACCACCACCAAACACATGGTCGAAGGTGCGCTCGAAGGCACTGCGGGAGAAAAAACGCGTGATATTCACCACGGTAACTCGCTTGAACCAGAGTACACGGTCAACAGCAAAGGCAACCTAATCCCTAATCCAAATCAGCGCGTTGCGCCATCGATGTGCTTTGGTTGTTGGTCACTGTGCGGATTGCGTGTACGCATTGATAACCGCAGCGACGATATTTTGCGTATTACTGGCAACCCATATCACCCACTCTCTCATCAGCAACACATTCCGTTCGAAACGCCAGTCAAAGATGCTTACTTAAGTTTGGCAGGAGAAGCGGGCCTTGACGGTCGTTCAACAGCATGCGCACGTGGCAATGGGATGTTAGAAATTCGCAACAGCCCGTACCGCATTACTCAGCCACTGAAACGAGTTGGAAAACGCGGCGAAGGAAAATGGATTCCGATCAGTTACGAACAACTGATAGAAGAAGTCGTCGAGGGCGGTGATTTATTTGGTGAAGGTCATGTTGATGGCTTACGCGACATTCGCGATTTAACAACGCCCGTTGATCCTGAAAACCCAGAATATGGACCGAAAGCCAACCAACTGTTAATGACCAACGCCGGTAACGAAGGCCGAGACGACATATTCAAACGCTTCGCGTTCAACAGCTATGGTACGCGTAACTTTGGGCATCATGGCTCTTACTGCGGCTACGCATTTCGTGCTGGCAGCGGCGCATTTATGAACGATTTAGATAAGAACGCGCACTTGAAGCCAGACTTTGATAACGCGGAATACATCATCTTCATCGGTATGTCACCAGCTCAAGCGGGTAACCCTTTTAAGCGTCAGGCGCGCCAACTCGCCAATGCGCGAACAGAAGGTAGCTTGGAATACACCATCATCACACCAAGTTTGCCTGCTGGTTCATCGAGCTTGGCTGCCGGTGACAACAACCGCTGGGTACCAATCAAACCAGGCACCGACTCTGCCCTCGTGCTTGGCATGATCCAGTGGATCATCGAAAACCAACGCTACAACAAAACCTTCTTAACCCAACCGGGGGTGAACGCAATGAAACGAGCTAGCACCGCGCACTGGTGTAATGCTACGCATCTCGTGATAAGCGATAATCAGCACCCGAGAAACGGCACGTTTTTACGCGCGTCGGACTTGAATCTGCCATTCGAGGGCGAAGCGTTGTCTGACTCCGATCCGTACGTCATCGTGGATGATCAAAGCGGCGAATTTGGTGTTCATACCCAGACAGGAGAAGCGGCACTGTTTGTCGATAAAACGGTTTCGCTTGCATCAGGCGAAGTGCGAGTAAAATCTTCCCTGCAAAGACTCAAAGAAGAGGCGTTCAAATACAGTCTTGAGTTCTACAGCCAACAATGTGAGATTCCTGTCGAACAAATTGTTGAACTAGCAAAACGCTTCACCAGTCACGGAACAAAAGCGGTGGTCGATACCCACGGTGGCAACATGCACACCAACGGGTTCTATAACTCGTTTACCATCATGATGCTCAATGCGTTGATTGGTAATATCAATATGAAAGGCGGCGCGATGGCCAAAGCGGGTGGCTACCCAACTTCCGCTGCGGGTCCTCGTTACGACTTCACCAAATTTGCTGGCAAAGTCGGCCCGAAAGGCGTCTTTTTGTCGCGCAGTAAATTCCCCTACCACAAAACCAGCGAATACAAACGTCGCGTTGAGGCAGGTGAATCACCTTACCCAACTCGCGCCCCTTGGTATCCGTTTGCCGCGCCACTGCTGACAGAGCACCTATCTGCGGCTATTGATGGGTATCCATACCGCGTTAAAGCGTGGATCAACCACATGGCGAACCCAATGTATGGTGTACCCGGTTTGAAAACGCTGCTGGAAGACAAGCTTAAAGATCCAAAACAACTCGGTTTGATTGTGTCTGTTGATGCGTTCATTAACGAAACCACCGCGTTGTCGGACTATATTGTGCCGGACACGGTCACCTACGAAAGCTGGGGTATGGCAACGCCTTGGCACGACGTTCCGGTGAAAACCGTCACCGCTCGTTGGCCGATTGTGGGAGCGCGAACAGAGAAAACCGCCGATGGTCGTTCAATTTGCTTAGAAAACTTTTTGATTGATGTCGCCAAGAAAATGCAACTGGGCGGCTTTGGTGACAACGCGATTCAAGATGCGCAAGGGAATTGGCACGCTCTCCACAGCGCTGAAGATTTCTACTTACGTTCCGCGGCAAACTTGGCTTATGTGAAAGGCGGGGTGCCTGAAGTTTCGGCAGAAGACATTGCGTGGTCCGGCCTAGAGCGTTTAATGCCAGCCATGCAGAAGACGCTGACAGCGGATGAGATGAAACGTGTGGCGTTTATTTTTGCTCGCGGTGGACGTTTTGAAAATGCAACCGAAGCGTATCAAGGTGAGCAAATGAAGCACAAATGGACACGACCTGTCGCGATATGGAATGAACGTGTCGGCAGCGCAAGAAACACCATGACCGGTGATTTCTACACGGGTTGCCCAACATGGCATCCACAAAAACTGGCCGATGGCACATCAATGGAAGACCAGTTCCCAAGCTCAGAATGGCCTTTCAGCCTGACGAACTTTAAATCCAACATTCACAGTGCGGTATCCAATCTATCGCCAAGGTTGAACTCGATTAAAGGCGTAAACCCAGTGTACATCCATCCAATCGATGCCGAGTGCGCAGGCATTAAAACGGGTGATGAGTTTGTTATCGAGACACCATCTGCAAGCACCAAAGCACTTGCGATGATAGTCAGCGGGATTCGCCCTGGCACACTCGGATTTGAACATGGGTTTGGCCATACCGAGCTAGGACAACGCTCGCACTGGATCGGCGATAAGCAACAACCCGTAAAAACGCGCAGCCAAGATGGCGTCAATATTAACGACATTGGCTTAATTGACCCTACTCGAGAAGGCAAAGGCGTGTTGTTGGATTGGGTCGTGGGCGCGGCGGCACGTCAGTCCCTGCCGGCCAAAATCCGCAAAGCGTAACGCCGCACGTTAAGACGTCTCTACCGCTTAGAGCTGCCGATTTGTGCAGCTCTTCACCACTTTGTTTTTATCGCTTATAGAACAACCAATAAAAACAAATACGGCCATTTACACTTATTAAATATGTGGAAATCCACAATACCTTTCATTATTGACAAGGCCGACAATATTGTCCAAGTGACTACCAAGTAGCACTTAGACATATTAATAAAAATTAAAGTGAGTCAGCATGTCAAAAATTCTTCCAGTGGTGGTGGCCTGTTTGTTAGCAACCACTATGGGCGCAAGCGCCTCGTCTATTCCGGAAAAAGCCAGCGTATGTAGCGGTTGTCACGGCCAAGATGGCATGGGACAGCCAAATATCGCGCCGATGATCGCTGGTTTAAACGCGAATTATCTCAACACTCAAATCGAACTATTCCTTAGTGGCGAACGCCAAAATGTGGTCATGCAAGGCATGGCGAAGGAACTCAGCGACCCCGCAGACCGTAAGGAAGTTATGGAGTACTTTGCTAACCTCCCGAGCTATGAGTTCACGAATCCAGAACAACGCGGCGACCAAGCTGATATTCGTAACCCGTATCGTAAATTAATTTTCCAAGGCGATTGGGATAGAAATATTCCAGCTTGCGCAACTTGTCATGGAGCCAGCGGTATGGGCGTCGACAAGTTCCCTCGCCTCGCAAGCCAACATGCTGATTACTTAAAAACGCAATTGATGGCATGGAAAAACGGCACTCGCAGTGGCGACCCGCTCAATATGATGGGGACCATCGCAAAAAATCTCACTGACAAAGAGATCGAAAATCTTGCTTACTACTTTGCCTCATTACGTTACTAGGAGCAGTCATGAAACGTTTCTATTCTTTGTTCGCACTGCCTTTCATTTCTACGCTCGTACTAGCTAACGATCCATTACCGGACCGCCAGAAAGAGCTACCTGCGATAGAAAAAGATAAGCACGGTGAATACTTAAAACCGCGTGATCTCAGCACAATCCCAAACACCGCATTTGGTGAGCAAGTAAAACGCGGTTACTCGCTCTTTGTTAACTCACAACAAATGCGCGGAAAATACGTTGGCAACGAACAAAACTGTGTGAACTGCCATATGGAGGCAGGACGAAAAGCAAACGCTGCGCCACTGTGGGCAGCTTACATGGCATACCCTGCATATCGTAAGAAAAACGATCGCGTAAACAGCTATGCTGACCGTATCCAAGGTTGTTTCGAGTATTCCATGAACGGTAAAGCGCCCGCTTACGATTCGACAGAAATTGTTGCCCTTAGTGCTTACGCCTACTGGTTAGCGATGGGCGGCTTGCTTGACAAACATGGTATGGCGGATAAACCCATTCCAGAACTAGACGCAAAAACGTTGCAAATTGGTGGAAAAGCAAAAGACTTCCCGTTGCCCGAAGCCATCGCACAAGCATTACCAATTGAAAAGCGGGGTAATCTCTCTGGGCGTGGCTACCCAAAAATCGCCGCCCCTGAGCAAGAACCATCAATAGAGCGAGGCGCATTGGTCTACGAAAAGAACTGTGAAACTTGCCATCGCGCCGACGGTTCAGGCATCAAAGACACCAACGACCATTCATACATTCCACCACTTTGGGGCGAATATGCGTATAACTGGGGCGCAGGTATGCACCGGATTAACACTGCAGCCTATTTTATTTACGAAAACATGCCGCTTGGGAAAAGTGTGCAGCTGACAGAGCAAGAAGCTTGGGATGTCGCAGCATACGTCAACAGCCATGAGCGTCCACAAGATCCTCGATTCAAAGGCAATGTCACCGCAAAAGCGGAGAAATATCACCAGCACCAAGGCTATTACGGCAAAACGCTCAACGGTACGCAAGTCGGGGCCAATGCCTTTAATAGCGGAACGGTCAAATAAAGTACAACTAACCACTTTAAATAAAATACTCTTTTCCCTGCTCAGATTATCTGGGCAGGATTACTTACCCTTAAAAACAAGTAATTACCCCTCCACAGACAAGCAATATCACATTATTTTCGACTTCCAACATACTCATCTTCGCCGTAAAATCTTGTACCAAACGCGACTTCGTTTATGTCTTAGATCTCCCATATGCTCTAATGCCAAAAGTAAGAAACTCGTAAACTCCTGAATCAAAACAAGCGTGCCTAGTGAAAAAAGAGTATTCTTAAAGCAAATGAATCTAAAACCTACCCGATGAGTATTCAACCTAATTCCCGTCAGTTAATTTCATGCGAAGAGTGCGGCCTTGTTGTTCGCATTCCCGATATCGAACAGGGGCAAAAAGCACAATGTCCTCGATGTTCGCATTCGCTGACTAAAGTGAATGCCAAGCCTTACCAAAGCGTGATCGCCATATCATCGGCATGTTTGATCATGTTAGTGCTAAGCATTTCTTTCCCTTTTATGTCGTTCAGCGTGCAAGGGTTGTCGCAAGAAATCACCTTGTTGCACGCTGCAAAAATGCTGGCTGAGTTTCAAAATGTGCTTTTGGGTGTGCTGTTACTCGCAACAGTTATCGTTTTACCTGCAATCTATGTTGGCCTCATTCTCTTTCTTCACCTTGAAGCATTAAAAGCACGTAAACATACCCCCTCTAAAAAGCAGCAACGAATGGCAAAAGTTTTATGCCGTCTTCTGTTTCGAGTCGAACCCTGGTTAATGGTGGATGTCTTTTTGATTGGCGTGTTGGTCAGCTTAATTAAAATCGCTTCTCTGGCAGACATTGGAATGGGGACTTCATTCTGGGCGTTCTGCGTTTATACCGTACTGGTAGTCAAATGCATATCAATGGTCGACAAAAGCTGGCTCTGGGGGCACTTTATTCCAGCTATCGAGCTATCTAATGTAAAAGAGGGTGATACGCACCATAACCACAACCATATTGGTTGTCATACGTGTCACCAGCTCAACCCTATTGAAGCTAAAAAACACCAACACTGCATTCGTTGTAAAAGCCCTATTCACAAATACAACCCCGCAGACAACTTACAAAAAGCTTGGGCGCTTTTGTTTGCTTCAGTCATTTTCTATATCCCTGCGAACCTCTACCCTATGATGTACACCGTAAGTCTTGGACATGCAGAAGGTTCAACTATCATGGAGGGGGTAATATTGCTTTGGCATTTAGGTTCTTACCCTATTGCGATGGTAATTTTCTTTGCTAGCGTATTTATTCCAATGGCGAAAATGCTGGCACTCGCGTGGCTGTATTACAATGCGCAAAAAGCGCGATATCTTCCGCACGAAGAGAGTATTTCACGCTTAAAGATCTACCGTATAACTGAGTTTATTGGCCGTTGGTCCATGATCGATATCTTCGTCGTCGCGATCTTAGTTGCACTGGTTCAACTGCAAAACTTAATGGCGATTTATCCAGGTCCTGCTGCGCTCTCTTTCGCGGCAGTGGTCATTTTTACTATGCTTTCTGCAATGATATTTGACTCACGTTTGTTGTGGCAATTGCCACAAAACGAAGTGCAGGAGCCGATTTCTGACAACTTAAACGAGAAAGCCAAATATGAGTGATGAGAACAACGTAACCGCTCAAATAAAACCGCAAAAGCAGATTTCTGCGATATGGATTGTCCCGATCCTTGCGCTAGCCATGGGAGCGTGGATGCTGTTCCAATATATCAACAGTACAGGCCCACAAATTACTCTCCAACTGCCAACCGCAGATGGGATTGAGGTTGGCAAAACCGAAATCCGAGCATTGAATGTAAAAGTCGGACTGATTACTGAAGTCACTCTCAGTGAAAATTACGATCACATCATCGCTAAGGCACAAATGAACAAGGATGCAGAGCGCATGCTGCGAGATGACACCATGTTTTGGGTGGTGAAGCCTCGTATTGGCCGTGATGGCGTTTCTGGTTTAGAGACCTTGCTCTCTGGCGCTTATATCCAACTTCAACCGGGTAAATCTAAGATAGAGAAAGAGCGCTTTACGGTCTTAGATGTTCCCCCAGTGGCCTCTCCTGATGCAGAGGGGTTACGCCTTGTGTTAACACACCGCGAGGCTGGTAAGCTAGGCGTTGGTGACCCCGTCATTTATAAAGGCTTTACGGTTGGTCGTGTAGAGAAAACCAGCTTTGATGTTGACACTCGCAAAGCGTTATACCAACTCTTTATTTTCAAGCCTTATGACAGCTTAGTGCGCACTCGTACCAAGTTCTGGCTGAATTCTGGCGTAGATTTACAGCTCAACGCTGAAGGGTTCGAAGTCAAGTTTGGCTCATTAGAGAGCATGCTAACGGGTGGTGTTACCTTCGATACCGTTCCAGGTCTTGAATCCGGTGAACAGCTCACTGAAAATATGGTCAACTTCCGCTTGTACGATGATATTAAACAACTTCGAGAAGGTATGTACGATGATTATATTGAATTCGTTATGCTTTTTGATGAATCGGTACGAGGACTTAAACGTAAGGCACCTGTCGAATATCGAGGCTTGAGAATTGGTACTGTGATGCGTGTACCAATGCGACTTCCAACCCCAGAAGAGAACTTTTCTGCGAAAAAAATCCCTGTATTGGTACGTATCGAGCTCGGCCGTGTTTATGGCGATTTCCAATCCCAATCTTTACCAATGTTAAAAGATAAATTGAAGAGTGAGTTTGCTAAAGGCCTACGTGGTACTTTAAAAACAGGTAACTTATTAACAGGCGCACTGTATGTTGACGCCGACTTCTATCCAAATGACGAGCCTTACGTACCGAGTAAGTTTGCTGATTTAGATGTTTTCCCAACCATGCGTGGTGGTTTTGCGCAGGTTCAGCGCCAAGTGAACGACTTCCTAAATAAGATTAATAACTTACCGATGGAAGAAACGCTAGATTCTCTCAATTCAACGTTAAAAACGTCTGAAAAAACGTTAGCTTCAGCAGAACGCGTGGCGGACAGTATTGATAAACTTTTGAATCAAAAAGAGACGCAAGAGATCCCAACAGATATTCGCCAAAGCTTACAGCAATTACAAAAAACACTCGATGGTTATGGACCCAACTCAACCATGTACAGCGAAATGGAAGCCACGCTAAAAGAATTAGAAAGCGTGATGACAGAGTTTAAACCCGTACTTAAACAGCTAAACGAAAAGCCAAACTCTCTCGTGTTTGGAGAAGATGAAATCAGTGACCCAATACCAGTTAAAGGCCAAAACTAATGAAACGAGTATTCTTTCTGTCTATCGCGCTATTTGTCGGTCTAACGGGTTGCAGTAGCGCTCCGCAAACTAAAGGAGCTATGTACCTTCTACCTAAGGCGGAACCAGTGACGCTGAGCTCTTCTGATATCGCTCAGCGCCCAACTTTAGTTGTTCGTCCAGTGACATTGGCGAGTTATTTGAATGATAATGGCATTGTTTATCGAACCTCTGAGACCCAAGTTATTCAGGCAAAACACAATCAATGGGCGCACAGTATTTCTGAGCAAATCACTCAGAGAGTTGTCGCGGAACTACGTCAAAAGCAAAGTCATTACTGGCCGACTGAAATGAATAATCTGTTGGATCAAAGCGGTGAAGCCAAACTCCAGCTTACGTTAAATAAATTTAATGGCAGCTACAAAGGTCATATCGAAATTGAGGGGGAATGGTTACTCATTAATTCCGAAGGTAAGGTAGAAAACAGCGCGCCAATACAAATCTCTCAGCCGCTTCAAGATGAGGGCTATGAAGCGCTCGTCAACGCTTTATCCATAGGCTTAGAAAGCCTAACCTCAGACATTGCCAAACAACTCTAAGTCAATGTTAATTACAGGGAAGCAAGTTGCTTCCCTTTTTTATGCAGAGTGTAGCGACTTCTACTAAGCTGAAAGCTGACGAAAAGCCGAAAAGGAAATTGGATGAAACCATGTAACCTGCTATCACTCTCCTCACTCATTCTTGTATTACCTACATCAGTAGCGCTCTCAGCCGAGACACAAGAATCTCGTTGGCGAAATAGCATAGAAGTGTACATGCTAGGACTGAATATCCACGGGGATACCAGTATTGGTCGCTTTTCATCAGAGGTGGATGTCGATCCTAAGTTCATCGTAGACCACCTCGATATTGGGGCGATGTTGCGATTCGAGAGTATTTACCAAAGTAAGTGGGGCTACTACATAGATTATAGTTTCATGAACTTAAGTGGTGATGTTAATAATATCAAGGGCGCTCTGCCTAACGCTCGTTATCGTGCGGACATCGAAATACGGCAAGGTGTTCTAGAAGCAAAGGCATTCCAACGCGAACAATATTCATTTGGTAAACTGGATTATATGTTTGGATTACGTTGGTGGGACAATGACATCACCGGCAAGCTGTATCGTAATGATAACCGGGTACTAGAAGATAGACTGTCATTACAAGAAGATTGGGTCGATTTTTTAGTTGGCTTGCGACTCATTGATGAATTGAGCGAAAACTGGCGACTTCATGCCAGCATCGACGCCGGACTTGGCAACGATACTCACTTCACTTATGCCATTCAAACTGGTGTTCGTTATCGCTTTAACGAATGGTCTGATCTCAACTTAGCTTACAAGTCGACCTGGGTCGATTACAAAAATGAAGAGGTATTTGAATATGATACGGCTTCTCAAGGGCTTTTAGTCGGACTTGGCTTTTACTTTTGATCAGGTGAAACCCTAGCCTATATTCAAGCGTTGTAACGTGTACTAGCTCTAGGTACACGTCTAGTGCCGCGTTACAGATGCTTAAATAAGGCAAATTGATCTTCATCAGACTATAAATTGCTCTTCGGTGTTACTCTCTGTCGCAAAATATAAAACCCCACTCTATGACCTCATATAGGTCTTGTTGATAAGGTTCCCGAGTAGCAATGTCGATTAACATTTCCGATTTAACCACCGCCCTAAATAAGGTGGAGCATATTCATAAAGTGCAGCTTGAAAACATACATCAGTTCTTCAAAGCAAACGAAGCTTTCTCGTTGCAAACATTCAGCCAGCTGATATCCAGCGACTCGCTTGATGATCGATTTAAAACCATCGATAAAGCGTTCTCTTTGCTTGGTGATGCAAAAACCTACCTTTTAGAAGTGTCTTACCTTATTAAGTAAAAAAAGAAAGCCCCGATAAAATTCATTACCGGGGCTATCATTTTCTATCTAAACTAATGACTTACAATTTGTAACGATCATCAATTACCGTTAATTCTGGGAAGGTTTTACCCTCGGCCATCGCTTCTTCTGTCTCTTCTTTTACTTGGTTATCAATCCAGAAATTACCGATATCCATTGGATGAAGCACCCATTCTGTCGCTTTTGTCATGCCGTTTTTAGGAATTTTAACCCAGCGCCAATGAGCAACTCGAGAATAAGGCACCATGTAGCCAGGAACGATGATATTCGCTTTGCTGACATAGTTTTGGATTTGATGCGACAAGTCATAACGCTTCTCCTGATCAAACTCAGAATCATACGCTTCAATTAACTTGTCTAGCTCAGGGCTGCTGTAGTTGGTGTGAGCATTCGTTTGTGGTCGATTTGCATTATCCGAGTGTAGGTATTCCCAATAGGCAGGGATCTCACCAGAGCCCATATTCAAAAACGCTAACTGATGCTTTTTCTCAAGAATGTATTTAAACGCAGATGAGCCATCCACCAAGTTTAACGTGAACTCAAGACCAGCAAGTTTCGCTTGCTCTTTCAGGTATGCAATACGCGGTGTCCAAGAGTTGTATCCGTAGGTGATAGCAAAGCTCAAGCGTTGGCCCTTGTCGTTAACACGAATACCATCTGCGCCCACTTTGTCAAAGCCCGCTTTTTCGAAGTGTTTAACCGCCGCATCAGCATCAAACTTTGGCGGTGTATTGTTAGGATCATCGTATTCGCCATGACCAAAGCCGAGTCCATGCGGTTTACGTGAATAATCTCCACGCATGATGTTTTCAATCATGCCGTCATAGTCAGTGGCTGCCATAACACCTTTACGCACTTCTAGGTTATCCAACATCGGCATCGCTGTGTTCATCCAAAGACCACCAGCTCCTTGCGGTGCTTCGTTAAAGCCCCAGTACTTTTGGATATAGCCTTTTTTGTACACATCACTATTGGTTTTGTCATGCCAAAAGCTTGGTAGCACCATCTCAAAGTAGTCTAAGTTACCTTTCTCAAAGTGCTTCATGGCAATATCAGGATCGCGAATTACCTTAATGCGAACCTTTTCAACGTTATAACGGTTTTTATAGTAGCGGTTGTTGTATCCCCACCAATCTTCACCGACATGTTTGAATGTCACGCTCTTACCTTTCTTCACTTGATCAATGTAGTAAGGCGCTGCGGTTGGCTCAGATTTAAAGTTAAACTTTCTGACGAAGTTATCAGGCATGCCATCGTTATTTGCGTCCTTTTCTCCTTCAAAGAAGTGTTCAGGACGAGGCTGAAAACCATTACTTGGCATGTTAATCATAACCATAAGTGAGTCATGACTTTGAGCTACAGCAAGATTGACTTTGATCGTGTAGTCATCAATTTTTTCAACACTCACAATACTGTTTGTGAAGAAGTCGTTATACCACGGGTCGATAATGTCTTTTGACGTGTAGTACTTCATCATAAAGACGTAATCATCTGCTGTAATTTTTTCACCATCTGACCACTCGGCCGTTTCGTCGAGTTTAAAGAATACGGTTTTGTTGTCCTCTCCAAATGCCCATGACTTAGCAAGTTGAGGGATCCATTTGCCAGTATTTGGATGACGCTGAGCCAGTTTTGGTGAACCATCCATTAAGTATTGGCGCAAACCTGAGTTCGCATCTGGACCAACACTTCGTAATGTTTGCGGAAAGCTCTGAATGTAAGTGCGATAGGTGCCACCTCGTACCGCTTCTTCAGAGGCAAATAGAGGTTCGTTGTTGTTTGAAATCCATTCGATATCAGCTGGCAATTCTGCCGCACTCAGTTGAAAACTGGCAGCGGTCAGTGTTGCTAGTACTGAAAATGGCAGTTTTTTAGTCATGTTTCTTCCTTGTTGTGTTTGCGCACTAAGGTCGTAACAAGGAAGACAGCGTGTGAAAGCTCACAGAAAGCTGCGATTTAAAATACGCAGATAGGAAATAATAGGAACGTAATATGAAGTGACGTCCTGCCAGCTTCTATATTAATTTCAAAGAGTTTCACTAGGTCATCCTAGACCTTACAACGCAGTAAATGCATCTTCGCCATAGTATTCTTTAGACATTTGTAACGCAAGCCATCAATAACACATGATTGCATTTTCGAGGCATCACAGTGAGTTATGTTACAAAAGTGTGATCGGCATAGTACCAAGCCCTACTTTACTCAGAATAAACCGCAGAACCTTTATCTCAATTGGCCCCGATATACCAGTTAAAGCAAGTAAATGATCAGACATAGCTGGTTAAAAGGAATGGTTGTTTACCGCGATTAGTATTTTCATTCGATATAAAAAGTGAGGCATCTTAGCCTCACTTTTCTCCATACAATCGAGACAGTGCTTACATGTTAGATAAGCTCTCATTGATCGACTTCAGCACTTCTGCAGGATTTGACGCTTGAGTGATAGGGCGACCAATCACAAGATAATCTGAACCTGATTGGATAGCGTCTACTGGCGTCATGATACGGCGTTGGTCACCTTGTTCTGAACCAGCAGGTCGAATACCAGGGGTCACTAATTTAAATTCTTGGCCTAGTTCGCTCTTCAGTAGTGAGGACTCTTGCGCTGAACATACCACGCCATCTAAACCTGCGTTTTTGGTCAAGGTTGCTAGACGAATAACTTGCTCCTGAGGCGCAACATTCAAACCAATACCAGCTAAATCACTTTGTTCCATACTGGTTAGTACCGTTACACCGATAAGAAGTGGACGATCTTTACCATATGGTTCAAGAATTTCACGTGATGCCGTCATCATACGCTCACCACCGCTCGCGTGTACGTTCACCATCCATACACCCATTTCAGCCGCAGCGCGAACTGCTTTCGAACAGGTGTTTGGAATATCGTGAAATTTTAAATCTAGGAATACAGAGAAACCACGTTTATGGAGTTCACGTACAAAATCAGGACCAAATAGCGTAAACATCTCCTTGCCAACTTTTAGTCGGCATGACGCAGGATCAATTCTATCTACAAACGCAAGTGCATCTGCTTGGTTATCATAATCCAGTGCGACAATAACTTTTTGGTCGATCATTTCATCTCCTAACTGTTTTGGTTCTTATTAAATAAAAAGTTAAAAAAATGCAGCGGACAGAAACTCTGCCAGCTGCATTAAGAATTATTCACCATCCAATCCGCGGATTGGCTTGATCGTCCCCCATCCTTTACAGGACGGACAATGCCAATAAAGGGAATGGGTAGAAAATCCACACTTCCGGCATCGGTAATGCGGTTTCACTTTTAACTGTTCACCCACCATCGCTTGTAGTGTTGATAGGCTGTCTTTCGCTCGACCATCTTCTGCTTCTGCAATGTGGTAGTCAATTAAACGGTAGAAGCCCTTCATGGTTGGGTTTTTCAGCAATTGTTTCGTCAGTAACTCTTGAGCAGCCCCAACGTTCTCGTGATGAGCAACTAATTGAGCCAACATCAACTCGGCTGATACGCCTGCTTTCTTATCAATGCAAGCTCGCAGAAATTCGACAAGTTCATCTTCCTGACCCAGATGATGATAGCATTCTGCAATAGTTGGCAAGACATCACTGATAAAGTCTTTATCTTGCTCAAGTACCCCCGTCAGATATTTGATGGTGTGCTTATAGTCTTCAGACTCTAGGTAAATTCGTCCCAAAGCTATACTTGCTCGAACACACTTCGGGTCTTCCGCTAACGCTTTTTTAAAATGCTGTATTGCCTTATTAGTATTCCCATCAGCTTGGTCGAGCATGGCTATTTCACACCAAAAATGGGCAATATTTGCACGCATCCTTGAGCGTTTATTACCTAACTTAGCCAATTGGTTCGCGTAATAAATCGCCTTTTCCCATTCTCGTGTTTGCTGATAAATGGTCACTAATTGTTGAAGAGCCGCCTCTTTGTAATCTGGCTCTTCGACTAACTGTTCAAAGATTTTCTCTGCACGATCAAGAAAACCTGAGACCATGTAGTCTTTCGCTAACTGTTGAAGGGCGAGGTTCTTTTGGTCCAGTGTTAAGCCTGAACGAGAAATAAGATTTTGGTGAATTCTGATTGCGCGGTCGACTTCACCACGAGACCGGAACAGGTTACCCAACGCAAGGTGAGTATCGATGGTCTCGTTATCAACTTGGAGCAATTCAATAAAGTGATCGACAGCCTTATCTGATTGGTCAGAGAGCAGCAGATTAAGACCCGTCATATACTGACGAGAGATTTGATGAGATTGCTTCTGCTTGTCTTGCTGAGCGCTGCGATGCCCCATATACCAGCCATACGCAGCAGCTATAGGCAACAACAAGAAGAGTAGTTCAAGCATTAAAGTTAAGCCTTATCCTTATGCCTGTTTTTCAATGGCTGGCTTATCAGCAGCGTTGCTTGATTCAGTTGGTTCGTACTTTTTCAGTTTTTTCTTTAAACGACGGACCTGTAGCTGAGTTTTCAGTTGGATGCTACCAAAGATAACCCACGCTAAAGCAAAGCCAACCACAAATACTACACCTAATAGCGTAGATAAGTGGAACTCTCCTTTTGCTAGAAGATAGTTAAAAGTCACGAGCTCTTGGTTTTGGGAACCTAACGCCAATGCAATTAAAAAGAGAGCTAAAACAGCAACGATTTTTATAATTTTCATGTTACATCACCCTTCTAGGAGTAAGTCGGTAAGATTATGCAGGAAAATGCTTCTTCAGACTACGTATATTAGCAATAATCTATACCCAAGTAACCTCAAGATGCTTAGTTTGTAGACATGCTTAGAAGTTAAAGTTATTTGGGTATAGAAAGCAGCAAGGAAAACGGCTGAATCCACAATTAGATTAGTAAACGATCTTGGATGTATGACTAACTTGGATACATTACAAAAAAGCGGCATACACAAACGTATGCCGCTTTTTTCAAACTAATAAGAGTGCATTAACCAATATTTACACGCTCACGAAGTTCTTTACCTGGTTTGAAATGTGGAACGTATTTACCTTCCAATTCCACTTTATCGCCCGTTTTAGGGTTACGACCTACGCGAGGCTCGCGGTAATGAAGAGAAAAACTACCAAAGCCACGGATCTCGATACGGTCACCGCTCTCTAGTGTAGAGGCCATGTGCTCTAAAATATCTTTTACAGCATCCTCTACCTCTTTCGCTGATAAGTGTGTTTGCTCAGCGCAGAGTCTTTCAATCAGTTCAGACTTAGTCATAGTTGCCCTCTTTGAGTATCTTTATCACTTATTATAGTAAGTAATACTAATTCCAACAAACACTTGCTGACAATTCTAGACAAATTTTATGCAAAATGCGCAATGAAGAAATGCCTTTTATTAAGATAGTTTACTGTCATTAGTATTACTACTTAAATATGACCAAATATAAAAAAGGAGCCTTGCGGCTCCTTTTTTGCTTAAGCGAGTATATTATTCGCCTTTAGCAGCTTTGAAAGCGTCAGCCATTGCGTTACCGAATGCATTGTCATCTTGCTTGTTGATAGATGCCATTGCTTCTTGCTCGTCAGCTTCGTCTTTAGCTTTGATAGATAGGTTGATTACGCGGTTCTTACGGTCTACACCTGTGAACTTCGCTTCAACAACATCACCAGCGCTTAGGATTAGAGAAGCATCTTCTACGCGATCGCGTGATACTTCAGAAGCACGGATGTAACCTTCAACGCCTTCTGCGATTTCAACAGTAGCGCCTTTAGCGTCAACAGCAGTTACAGTAGCGTTAACTAGAACACCTTTCTTGTTGTCAGCAACGTAAGCATTGAATGGGTCATTTTCCATTTGCTTGATGCCTAGAGAGATGCGCTCACGCTCAGCGTCTACTGCTAGAACAACTGCAGAGATCTCGTCGCCTTTCTTGTACTCACGTACAGCTTCTTCGCCAGCAACATTCCAAGAAATGTCAGATAGGTGAACTAGACCGTCGATGCCGCCTTCTAGACCGATGAAGATACCGAAGTCAGTGATAGACTTGATCTTACCAGTAACTTTGTCGCCTTTAGCTTGTGCTTCAGCGAATGACTGCCATGGGTTAGCTTTACACTGTTTCAGACCTAGAGAGATACGACGACGTTCTTCGTCGATTTCAAGAACCATAACCTCAACTTCGTCGCCAACATTAACAACTTTAGAAGGGTGGATGTTCTTGTTAGTCCAATCCATTTCTGAAACGTGAACTAGACCTTCAACGCCTTCTTCGATTTCAACGAAGCAGCCGTAGTCAGTTAGGTTAGTTACGCGACCAGTTAGTTTGTGACCTTCTGGGTAACGCTTAGCGATTGCTACCCATGGATCTTCGCCTAGTTGCTTAAGACCTAGTGATACGCGAGTACGCTCACGGTCGAACTTAAGAACTTTAACTTGGATCTCGTCACCAACGTTAACGATTTCAGATGGGTGCTTAACGCGCTTCCAAGCCATATCAGTGATATGTAGAAGACCGTCAACGCCACCTAGGTCAACGAACGCACCGTAGTCAGTAAGGTTCTTAACGATACCTTTAACTTCAGAACCTTCTTGTAGAGTTTCTAGAAGCTCGTCACGCTCAACGCTGTTCTCTGATTCGATAACTGCACGACGTGAAACAACTACGTTGTTACGTTTTTGGTCAAGTTTGATAACTTTGAACTCTAGCTCTTTGTTTTCTAGGTGAGCAGTGTCGCGGATTGGACGTACGTCTACTAGAGAGCCAGGAAGGAAAGCACGGATACCGTTTAGTTCAACAGTGAAACCGCCTTTAACTTTACCGTTGATGATACCAACAACAGTTTCAGCTTCTTCGTAAGCTTTCTCAAGTACGATCCAAGCTTCGTGACGCTTAGCTTTCTCACGAGAAAGTTGAGTTTCACCGAAACCATCTTCAACAGCGTCTAGAGCTACGTCTACTTCAGCGCCAACTTCAACTTCAAGTTCGCCAGCAGCGTTCTTGAACTGTTCAGCAGGGATAGCAGATTCAGACTTAAGACCAGCGTCAACAAGAACGAAACCGTTCTCGATAGCTACTACAGTACCTTTAACGATGCTGCCTTGTTGGAATTCTGTTTCGTTTAGAAACTCTTCAAAGAGTTGAGCAAAAGATTCAGTCATTTAATTAATCTTCAATAAATTAAACTTCCACGGGTATCCTACCGCATGGGGTTATTAAATTCGCCAGTCATCATCCTTGCGACCAACGCTCTTAGCCTAGTCGAGTATTATTACTCAGCTAGCTTCGATTCGATATATTGTAGTGCCTTTTCTACTACTTCGTCGATAGTCATCGACGTAGAATCTAGCACAAGCGCATCCTCAGCAGGGCGTAATGGCGCCACTGGGCGGTTACGATCTCGGTCGTCACGCTCTTGGATCTCGCTTAAAAGGTCAGCAAATCTAACATCTAACCCTTTCTCTTGCAACTGTTTAAGGCGTCGATTTGCACGCTCTTCAGCACTCGCATCAAGGAAGATTTTTGCTTGCGCACTCGGGAATACAATTGTGCCCATATCACGACCATCAGCAACCAGACCCGGAGCGGTCTCAAATGCACGCTGACGACGTAGTAATGCTTCACGAACACGTGGCAAAGCCGCAACTTTAGATGCTGCCATACCCGTTTCTTCTTTACGAAGCTCCCCTGACACATCTTCGCCTTCTAGAATGACCTTAACTAAGTCACCTTCCGCGATAAATTGAACGTCTAGGTGTGTTGCTAGTGGGACAAGAGCATCTTCTGACTCGGTGTCGACACCGTGGTGAATCGCAGCGAGTGCAAGTACACGATAAATTGCGCCAGAATCTAAGAGTTGGAAACCCAACTTTTTCGCCAGCAACATACATAAAGTGCCTTTACCTGCACCACTAGGTCCATCTACGGTTACAACCGGAGTTTGAGAGGACATGTTCTTCTCCACCAATAGTTTCTTTTCAGCAATTTGCTCGGTTTTCGAGGCGCACATTATACGGGTAATCAGTCTTTGGAGCGAGGAAAAATGTCGTGTAAAGCATTACACCTAATGCGTAATTGGATTCATCAATAAACATAAAGTTCAACAAAAACGGCGAGAGCTTCTGCCCTCGCCGTTTTAAATGCCATGAACTTAAGCTCGATTAAACAATCGGCTTTTGACCACGCTCAGCTAACTTGAAAATCACACTATCAGCGACTTTACCCGCCACACCTGCTAGCTTGTCGGCCAGTTTTTTCTTTTGTACATAATGCACAGAAAGTACAGTTTTATCTTTGCATGCTGCAACAACGATATCATCAGATGTACTAATGTCATCCACCAAACCAAGCTCTTTCGCTTGTGTACCGAACCAGTGCTCACCAGTGGCTACTTTGTCTAGGTCCAAACTAGGGCGACGCTCACGAATGAAGTCTTTAAACAAGACATGTGTTTCTTCAAGTTCTTGCTTAAACTTATCGCGCGCTTTATCGGTATTCTCACCGAACATCGTTAGCGTGCGCTTATATTCACCCGCTGTTAGTTGTTCGTACTCAATGTCATGTTTCTTCAACAGTTTGTTGAAGTTAGGAATTTGTGCGATAACGCCAATAGACCCCACAATTGCAAATGGTGCAGAAACAATCTTATCTGCTACACATGCCATCATGTAACCACCACTTGCCGCAACTTTGTCAACAGAGATGGTCAGAGGAAGACCCGCAGCTTTGATTCGGTCCAGTTGAGAAGAGGCAAGGCCGTAACCATGAACCATACCACCGCCAGACTCTAAGCGAAGTAACACTTCATCACCTTCACGTGCGACAGCCAAAATAGCGGTGATTTCTTCACGTAGAGACGCGACTTCTTTTGCGTCTATGCTACCGTTGAAATCAAGAACAAATAGGTGTGGTTCACGCTTGCTATCTAATGAACCGTCTTTGCTCGCTTGTTTGATTTCTTTCTCGCGAGATTTGTTCTTCTCTTTTTCTTCTTTCTTGACGGCTTTATCTCGAGCCTTGATGAAAGCATCGTCATGCAAATGATGCTCTAACTGCTCAACAGATTGTTTGTGTTGCTCTGAAAGGTTGGTAATCTCTAACTCCCCTTTCGCCGCACCCGATTTGCCACCAGCCGATTTTGCAATAATGAGCAGAACAATTATCGCAGCAACCACCGTGATAATTTTGGCCAGAAACAGACCATAATCTAATAAAAATTCCAACGAGAGCTCCTTTATCTCATTTCAGATGACGTTAGTATGTTACGCAGAAACATCAGCGAGAAGGCAGCGCGGTTTGTAACCACTTGTTCTGATTGATAGCATACCTAACGAAAGTTCTGGAATTGGTATAACACATGAATTGGTGTATTGTAACCATCTTGTCACGATTACCAAGATTTTCCATTGAGAAACAGGCGTTTTTTAGCGTCAATTAACTATCATGGACCCTCTTACAATAATAAGGATTTATCGCCGTGAACTACTCCGTTTCAGCTGATGCTCTAAAAGGTAAAGTCATTCTTGTTACTGGCGCTGGTAATGGCATCGGCCGTCAAGCCGCGCTTTCTTATGCCGAGCACGGTGCAACTGTTATTCTCTTGGGTAGAAATGTGCAAAACCTTGAATCTATCTATGATGAGATTGAAGCTGCTGGCTATCCACAAGCAGCTATCATTCCATTGGATCTCAAGGGCGCAACTCAGCAGAATTACATTGATATGGCAGAGACAATCGAAGGACAGTTTGGTCGCTTGGATGGTCTATTACACAACGCAGGTGTCTTGAGTTCGCTGTGTCCATTTGATCAAATCAAAGAGGAAGACTTCGACGATATCATGCAGATCAACGTGAAAGCCGAAGTGCTAATGACTCAAGCACTACTGCCTGTGATGCGTAAATCAGAAGCTGGGCGTATTATCTTTACCTCTTCAACCGTCGGCCACTCTGGCCGCGCATTCTGGGGGCCATACGCTATCTCTAAATTTGCCGTAGAAGGCATGATGCAAGTTTTGGCTGACGAGCTGAGTGATACACCGATCCGCGTTAACGCAATTAACCCTGGTGCCACTCGTACTCGCATGCGTGAAAAAGCATATCCGGGTGAAGATGCGAATACTCTCAAAACGCCACTGGATATCATGCCGCTATATTTGCACTTAATGGATCCTGCGGTTACCGATGTGAACGGTCAGTGCATCGACGCTCAACCGAAGCGTAAATAACTCATTCAGGTTACCTCACATAATCGATTGAAAAGGCAGCAAACGCTGCCTTTTTTCATTTCTCTCTTCATAAAAATCTTGCGACTTTCTCCCACAGAAATATACTGTACATATATACAGGCGTTTATTATGCAAGATATTATTCAGAACTTAAAAAGCCAACACCTTGTTTGGCAAGCAAATTTAACGAAAGCAGATCCTCAGCAGTTGCAGACTAGTTCCGGTTTTTCTGAATTAGATGATTTGCTCGGCGGAGGCTTTCCACCTCATGGCGTAGTGGAGATGGAATCTATTGGTAGTATTGGTGAATTGCGTTTGCTCGCTCCCTATTTAAAAGCCACTCAGACCAATGGTATAACCGCATTTATTCAACCACCTGCGCTAGTGAATTCTCTGTTTTTACACTACATCGGGTTGGATATAAACCAAGTGTGGGTTGTTAATCCAGCTCATCCCAAAGATGCTCTTTGGGCTGCAGAGCAATGTCTGAAAAGTGGGGTATGCAGTAATGTTTTGTTATGGCAAGAAGAGCTTGAAATACATCAAGTGAAACGCTTACAGGTAGCAAGTGAACAAGGGAGTTGCCCGCTCTTTATGCTTAAAACAGATACTATCAACCGCTTGTCTTTGCCTGTGTCACTCAGTTTAAAACTGAAAGGCGACGAGCAAGGGATTAATGTTGAAGTGCTGAAAAGGAAAGGAGGCTGGAATAGAGGTAGCGTTAGTATCGGCTTCCAACACCATTACCCGCAACTGGTGAAACCATCATCTGAAACTGTGCACTCGACTGTGGTCAATTTCCCACTGGCGAACCAAGGTTAGTGATATGGCTCTGTGGATTTACTTGCACTTCCCTCGCCTACAGCTAGACGCACTCTTTGGTGATAACCAAGAACAACCCGTGGTGATTGTCGAAAGCCAACGTTGCCAGATTATTCAATACAACGAGATTGCCGAACAACAAGGCATTAAGCCAGGTATGGGCCTAGGCAGTGCTGCGTCCTTGTGTCGAGATTTACAAGTGCATCCTTATCATCCACAAACCGAATTAAATAAATTACAAGAGGTAGCTCAGTGGTTGTATTTGATCACATCTGACGTTGTGTTGATGCCAAACCAAGGTATTTTACTGCGTGCTACTCCAATGCTCGCTCTGTATGAAGGGCTTGAAAACTATTGGAATAAAGTCAGAGCTCACTTATCGGAGCTGAAACTGAGTTTTCAATTCGGATGTGGTTTTTCTCCTTTTGCTGCCAAATTGATGGCAATATCAGGAGCGAACGTCATCAGTGAAGACAAATCTGCCATACAAAAAGCTTTATCACCACTACCGTTAAAACTGACAGATTTATCAAACGCTACCGTAGAGAAGTTACAACGTGTAGGTGTCACCACATTGCAAAACCTGCTTGAACTGCCATTGCAAGACATCGCACGACGCTTTGATATCGATTTGGTGAACTACGTTGGTCGACTGACTGGGCAGTTTAAACACCCTGTCGACTTTTATCACCCTACCGAATCCTTCCAAGTTTATTTAGAGCTGTTGTTTGAGATCGAAAACGTTCAGTGGATTGAAAAGCCGTTGGCCAAATTACTTCGTCAACTCGAAATCTTTCTTAAATTAAGAGATAAGGTCGCTTTTGAACTGTGTTTAACACTCCACCAGCGTGAGAAACAAGAGCAACACCTTCAACTCACTTCTGCGCAAGGTGATTACCTATGTCAGCGTTGGCAACAGTTAGCGAGTTTGAGCTTAGAGTCACTCTCGCTTAATGGCCCAGTCACAGGGCTAACGTTAAAAGTCATCCGTCAAGGTGAGCCTCTTAGTGCATCACGCGATCTCTTTGCTGGGCAGAAAGGAAACATGAATGCTTTAGAGTTGCTTTCTTTACTGCAAGCTAAATTGGGGAAAAGTGCCGTTTTAAAACCCAATATTGCTTGCGATCCTAGACCAGAAAAGGCCAGTCAGTATCGCCCTGCTGATGCTACGGATGAAAAGGGGCACGCCATACCATCCATACTACGCCCAGCAATGCAATTACCGACTCCCATTGTATTGCAAGAGCAAGTTTCTTTGGTCCACGGACCTGAGCGAATAGTTTCTGGGTGGTGGGATGGTGATGAGATCATGCGTGATTACTACATTGCACACACCAAGCAAGGCCGCTGGTTATGGATATTTCGTGATCAGCACAAGCACTGGTTTCTTCATGGCTATTTTTGTTAAATCGACAGTTATTTTTGTTGGGTCATTATGAGTTACGCGGAACTATTTTGTCAGTCTAACTTCTCTTTTTTGACTGGGGCTTCTCATGCAGAAGAGCTGGTACTCCAAGCTGCTTTCTATCGCTATCAAGCTCTAGCTATAACGGATGAATGTTCAGTCGCGGGCGTTGTCAAAGCCCATGCGACCATCGAACAACATAAACTCGATATCAAACAAATCGTTGGAAGTATGTTTTGGTTAAATGATGAATGCCAAATCGTACTGCTTTGCCCTTGTCGCAAGGCTTATGCCGAGTTGTGTCGTATCATCACAAACGCAAGGAGACGCAGTGAAAAAGGCAACTATCAACTGTTCGAATGGGATTTGATGTCGGTTCGACATTGTTTGGTATTGTGGCTGCCCACACATCAAGAGAGTGATCACTATTGGGGGCGCTGGCTCAATCAACACCACGCTAATCGTTTGTGGGTAGCGATTCAGCGCCATTTGAGTAACAACGATACTGAGTACATTGCGCACTGCGAGCAGTTAGCACATGAATTTCAATTACCTATAACTGCCTGCGGAGGCGTTCTCATGCATGACGTTGAACGCTTGCCATTACAGCATGTACTTACTGCTATAAAACATGGGTGTAGCGTCGATAAACTCGGTTTTGACCGTATTTCGAATACTGAGCGAGCGCTTCGTCCTTTTAAAAAGTTGATTCGGATTTACAAACCAGAATGGCTGGAAGAAAGTACTTACATCGCCGATTTATGCGAGTTTAAGCTCTCCGATTTAAAATACGAATATCCTACCGAGCTGATCCCAGATGGTTATACACCCGACTCTTACTTACGTATGTTGGTCGAACGTGGTAAAAAGCTGCGTTTTCCTGAAGGCGTGCCCGCAGAAGTCAATCAAACCATCGAGAATGAACTGGCGCTTATTCAAGAGCTTAAATACCACTACTACTTCCTTACTATTCACGACATCGTAATGTTTGCGAAACAGCAAGGTATTCTTTACCAAGGGCGAGGTTCCGCTGCAAACTCTGTAGTGTGTTATTGCCTGGAAATTACCGCCGTCGATCCTCGACAAATCGCTGTCTTATTCGAACGATTTATCAGTAAAGAACGTAAGGAACCGCCGGATATTGATGTGGACTTTGAACACGAGCGCCGTGAAGAAGTTATCCAGTATATTTACAAAAAATATGGTCGTGAGCGTGCAGCACTTGCTGCAACAGTGATCAGCTATCGCTTTAAAAGTGCCGTGCGTGAAGTCGGTAAAGCACTAGGGATTGAAGAGACCCAATTAGATTTTTTCATTAAGAACGTTAATCGCCGAGATCGCAGCCAAGGCTGGCAAGCTCAAATTATTGAACTTGGCTTACAACCAGAATCTCTCAAAGGGCAGCAGTTTATCCAATTGGTCAACGAGATCATTGGCTTCCCACGCCATTTATCTCAGCACGTAGGTGGCTTTGTAATTTCATCTGGCCCTTTATATGAGTTGGTACCTGTTGAAAATGCCTCGATGGAAGATCGCACTATCATTCAATGGGATAAAGACGATTTAGAAAGCTTGAAGCTACTAAAAGTCGATGTACTCGCACTCGGCATGTTAAACGCCATCAAAAAGTGCTTTCAACTGGTCGAGAAACATCACCAGCGATCCCTCTCGATTTCCGAGATCACTCGCCGACAAGATGATCCACACGTGTATCGCATGATCCAAAAAGCCGACACGATAGGCGTATTCCAAATAGAATCTCGTGCACAAATGAGCATGCTTCCTCACCTAAAGCCTGCTTGTTATTACGACTTAGTGATTCAAATTGCAATTGTTCGTCCAGGCCCTATTCAGGGTGATATGGTGCATCCTTTTTTAAAACGACGAGATCACAAAGAGCCTGTCAGTTATCCATCGGAAGAAGTAAAAAGCGTTCTTGAGCGGACTATGGGCGTCCCTATTTTCCAAGAGCAAGTCATCAAGCTAGCCATGGTAGCCGCAGGGTTTAGCGGCGGCGAGGCCGATCAACTCCGTCGAGCGATGGCATCATGGAAAAAGAATGGCGATCTCGCTAAATTCAGACCAAAACTGATCAATGGTATGCAAGAGAGAGGCTATGACTTAGCGTTTGCTGAGCGCATTTTCGATCAGATTTGCGGCTTTGGTGAGTACGGCTTCCCTGAAAGTCATTCAGCGTCTTTCGCAGTGCTGGCATATTGTTCTGCATGGTTAAAATATTATTACCCAGCCGAATTTTACACTGCATTGTTGAACAGCCAACCAATGGGATTTTATAGCCCATCGCAATTAGTACAAGATGCTCGCCGACATGGCGTCGAAGTATTGCCGGTGTGCGTCAATCATTCAAAATATCAACATCATCTCGTCTCACGTCCGAATGGCAGGCTCGGCGTGCAACTTGGTTTTCGCTTGGTGAAAGGCTTTAACGCAGAAAGCGCACAAAGACTTATTGAGCGCAAACCACTTAATGGTTACCGATCGATTCAAGAAGTAAAGCAGATATTAAGAAGCCGAAGTGACATTGAATTATTGGCTTCAGCCAATGCATTTCAGGCCTTATCGGGGAATCGTTATAACGCTCGCTGGGCAGCAATGGATTCCTTATCTGACCTACCATTGTTTCACAAGGTCGAAGAACCCAATGTTAGCTACCAGACTCAACCTTCTGAATATGAAAATTTAATTGAGGATTACGCAAGCACGGGACTATCTCTTAGCCGCCATCCAATTAAATTATTAGAAGAAACGGGCAAACTCCCTCACTTTACCCGCATGAGGCAACTGACAGAGAAACCGCATAAGTCACTGGTCACAGTGGTAGGTGTGGTAACAGGAAGACAATCTCCAGGCACCGCCGCTGGCGTGACATTTTTTACGTTAGAAGATGACACGGGCAACATTAATGTGGTCGTTTGGCAAGCGACAGCACGAGCCCAAAAGCAAGCGTATTTAGGCGCTAAAGTATTAATGGTGAAAGGCATTCTTGAAAGAGAGGGAGAAGTCACGCACGTCATTGCTGGTAAGTTGATTGATTGCACGCACTACTTGAACAATCTACAAAGTAAATCTCGGGATTTCCATTAGTACAGAGGAATTAAGGAGAGAGATGTTAAAAATCAGAGAGAGGTGCGCTCCCTCTGATTTCACTAGATCTAATCATGCACTTTTAGAAAGCATCTGGCGTAATCGGTCTTGAGCAACTTCAACCAGCAGATCCGGTTGGAATTTAGATATAAAGCGATCACAGCCTACTTTTTGCACCATGGCTTCATTAAAACTACCGCTCAGAGAAGTGTTCAATGTGATAAACAACTTAGACATACGTGGATCTTGGCGCACTTCATGGGTCAGTTTATAACCGTCCATTTCAGGCATTTCAGCATCCGTAATCATCATCAACAGCTCTTTTTCTACATCTTTACCTTCATCACACCAACGTTTTAAAACCGTTAACGCTTCTAGCCCGTCACGGCACTCGATGATATTCATACCCAATTGAGAAAGCGTATCGCGAACTTGATTACGAGCTGTAGAGGAATCATCCACAATCAGAACATTACGCCCGACCATTGCTTGGGCCAATTCTTGATCGAGAATGTCCTCCGAGATAGTCACGTCGTAATGTACGATCTCTGCTAAAACTTTTTCAACGTCAATAATTTCGACAATTTGAGAGGCATCCCCCTCTTTGATTTGCGTGATAGCCGTGAGGTAATTCGAGCGACCAGACGTGGAAGGAGGCGGCTGAATTTCAGTCCATGCCGTATTAATAATGTTTTTAACCGGGCCGACTAAGAAGCCCTGCACCGTGCGGTTGTACTCTGTCACGATCAAATTTTCTTCTTCCGCTTCACCACGTAAAGCAGGAAAACCAATTGCGCCTCGTAAATCAATCACTGGTACCGCTTCACCTCGTAGAGAAGCAACCCCACGAATATTGTAGTGCGATCCAGGGAGCTTGGTTAACGGTGGAAGCTTGATGACCTCTTTCACTTTGAATACATTAATCGCAAATAACTGGCGACTATTTAAAGTGAACAGCAGAAGCTCTAGTCGATTTTCACCAACCAAGTTTGTACGCTGGTCAACCGTATTTAACACTCCGGACATACTACTACCTAAATTATGGATAATTCTTATTTTACTCGAAATCAGTACAGACACAGCAAGGTTATATAACCAAATAACCTTAAAATATTTGGCTTTTCGAGCACAGCTTTAAAGTACAACAGTTTTAGCGTATTACTTCTCTTTGCATCAGACGCAAAGTCACGCAGCACATTGAAAGCCATTTTGTTTATTTACTTGAGCTTTTTAGGAAATTACATGAATGGCGCAGATATAGCAATGCAACATAACTCAAATTCCCTTTCTAGTAATAGGCGATCAAAAAGGGTGAGCCGTTAAGTCTCACCCTAAATCACCTACAAATGCAGTCTCAACAGCCAGGCACATCATCATGTTAAAAAGTACTTAACCTTCCACAACCTTCATCAATAGTTGACCATCGTACAACGCTTGCTTAATCAACGCGGCACCAGGCATTGTGGCTTGCTTATAGAAACGAGACTCCACCAGCTCAAGATCTTGGTGATAAACAGGTAAACTCTGCTCTTCGATACAGCGACGAACCGCAGGATAAAGCACATCTTTTGCTTGGTTAATCACACCACCGATCAAGATTTTCTCAGGGTTAAATAAGTTGATCACAATAGCAATTGCAGAGCCTAAGTAGCCTCCAAGTTTTTCAATCACATCGACGGCCAAAGGATCACCGTTTGCAGCGGCTTCACAAATGCTCTCAATACTCATTTCTTCTTGTTTAGCAAGAATAGAGTCTTCGCCATCAGCGATTCGTCTTACGACTTCTTCACGAATTGCTTGAGAACTGGCAACGGTTTCCAAACAGCCAATATTGCCGCAATGACAACGTTTTCCATTTGGGTCAATTTGAATATGCCCGAGTTCACCAATGTTACCGTGACGGCCTTGCAAAACGCGCCCATCCAGAATGATGCCCGCACCTAAACCGTGGTGGATAGAGATAAGAACGGAGTTGTCATTATCTTGAGAATGACCAAAAAGCTTTTCTGCTAATGCCCAAGCTCGCGTGTCATTGGCAATGAAAACTGGCAAGCCTGTTGCTTTGTATATCTCTGGTCCAAGAGCAAGATTTTCGACATTGTAATGAGGCATCTGCAAAACGACACCTTGCTCTGAGTTCACGAGACCAGGCAGTGTAAGGGCAATACTGGTAACCCGATCCAGTTGATCCGCGTAAGTCTGAAAAAATTCATCAATTTCGTAAAGCAGGCGCTCAAGCACATCGTCTTGGTCAAGCTCGTGTATCTCGATTTTAGTATCGATCAGTACATCACCGCCTAACTCATGCAAAGCAATGGTTAAATAACCCCGCCCCAAACGCATTGACAAAAATTGCCAGCCTTCATTATTGACCTGCAAACCGACAGCAGGTCGACCACGACTCGTCGCTTCTTGTACTGTCGTTTCATGAATCAAGTGCGCTTCAATTAATTCTCGAGTGATTTTGGTGATACTAGCAGGAGCAAGCTCACTCTGCTTGGACAAATCAATTCGAGAAATAGGACCTTTTAGGTCAATTAGTTTATATACACGACCAGCATTGACCTGTTTGATATGATCAATATGGCCCGGTTGAGCCATGTACATCTTGCACTCCGAAATTCTATAACGGGACAATTTTTTTACTTTGCGAACTAATTGTGAAGTGAATTAATAAATCCCCGTGACAAGCATCACGTATAAACCTGTTTGTTTGTGTATTCAATCAAATAACGAAGAATCTACTCCTGTTAAATTGTTTGAAAAATAACTTATTTTTATTCACTAAATTATGAAGTAGTGCCTTTAAAGCAGCGCATTTTTATCAATAAGGCCATTGCCTGTCGAATATCTGTCTGTTTTACCGGGGTTACTCTTAATGTAAACATTCTGTGCATATACTTATATTCAAGTAGCTTTAAGGTGTGGGCTCAGCAACGAGGCTAACCTTGAGAGCGATTGCGTAAAGTAAGGATAGAGTTCAAGTTACCTTTACACACACATTCATCGGAGAATCTATGACTTCCAAATTAAGACGAACAAAAATTGTCACTACGCTGGGTCCTTCAACGGATAAGGACAATATACTTGAGGAGATCATCAAAGCCGGTGCAAACGTTGTCCGTATGAATTTTTCACATGGAACCAGTGAAGACCACATTCAACGTGCGAACAAAGTCCGTACCATTGCAGCAAGACTTGGGCGTCAGGTTGCAATTCTTGGTGACTTACAAGGCCCTAAAATCCGTGTATCAACGTTTAAAGACGGCCAAGTCATTTTGAATGTGGGCGATAAATTCACATTAGATAGTGATTTACCAAAAGGTGAAGGCAATCAAGAATCTGTAGGGTTAGATTATAAAGAACTACCGCAAGATGTTTCACCAAATGACATTTTATTACTCGATGATGGACGCGTTCAGCTGCAAGTTACTACAGTAGAGGGTAATAAAGTTCATACCCGTGTGATTGTCGGTGGCCCACTGTCCAACAATAAAGGGATCAACAAAAAAGGCGGCGGATTGTCAGCGGATGCGCTCACAGAGAAAGATAAAGCCGACATTCTTACCGCCGCAGCAATTCAAGTAGACTACCTTGCTATTTCATTCCCGCGTAACGGCGAAGACATGCATTACGCTCGACGCTTAGCCAGAGATGCAGGCCTTGAAGCCATGTTAGTGGCTAAAGTCGAACGAGCAGAAACCGTCGCGACCAATGAGTCTATTGACGACATTATTCTCGCATCCGATGTAGTGATGGTTGCACGTGGTGACCTTGGTGTAGAAATCGGTGACCCTGAGCTCATTGGTGTCCAGAAAAAACTGATTCGCCGCGCACGCAGTTTAAACCGTATCGTGATTACTGCGACACAAATGATGGAATCCATGATTACTAGCCCAATGCCAACGCGTGCTGAAGTGATGGATGTAGCCAATGCGGTTCTAGACGGCACTGACGCGGTGATGCTGTCTGGAGAGACTGCTGCAGGTAAATATCCTGTAGAAACGGTCAAATCCATGGCCGAAGTATGTGTGGGGGCAGAAAAAATGTCGGAGGCAAGTCTATCAACCTATCGCTTAGATAGAACCTTCGAAACCGCTGAAGAAACCATCGCAATGGCAACCATGTACTCTGCGAATCACATGGAAGGAATTAAAGCGATGATCTCGTTAACTGAGTCCGGCAGGACTGCGTTGATGATGTCTCGCTTAAGCTCTGGCTTGCCAATATTTGCCTTATCACGGAATGAATCGACACTAAATCGAGCAGCATTATACCGAGGCGTGACACCTGTATATTTCGAGTCAAAAAGTGATGCGGGTTTACCAACGGCTCAAGCAGCTATTACTAGCCTTAAAGAGCAAGGGTTCTTGCACAAAGGTGATTTAGTCATTATTACTCAAGGCGATGTAATGGATGTTGTTGGCTCAACCAACTGCATGCGCATTCTACAAGCGTAGTAGTTATACCTAACCGGAGTTAACCACAAGAACCCGCAAATAAGGCTCCGAAAATGGAGCCTTATTTATATGCTTTGTATATTGCGCACATCGTGAACGTAAGAAGGTTTATGCACTCTCTCTACCATCAATTTCAACATCCAGCTGGTCATAGAGTTGAACTAGGTTAAACCCAGCTTGAAGCCCAAGTTGATAGTCATGCTCTAGTGACTCTTGGTCACTTAACAAAGAAGAAGAACGAAGTCCCTCTTTAGGCGCAACTTGTAAAATAAAAGTGTCGTCAGGTGGAGCAGATATAAAGGCCTGAGTGAGCTCAAATGTTTGATAATGAATCATCAGCATGTCGGCTAAACCTGAATCAAAATTCTCACCAATCAAATGACTTAAACGATACAAGTTATCGGCACCGAACAACCAACGGCCTCCATTTAACAGCATTTTCCCTGCAAGCTTCGATTGATGTGCTGCATTAATTTTTTGTTGGAAGAACGACGCCCAATCCAGCTTCCACTGATTCACTTTTTGCTGCCATGATTGCTGTACTGAGTTGATAGACTCTCGATACCATTCGACAGGCACATCCCCCACTTCACTTTGGGCTCTCGCTTCAATCTCTGAAAACGGCTCTGTGCGAATGACAATAATGTTGCGAGCATTCTGACGCCACGCTTCTTGTACAGGGATAGAGGCAGACACGCCGCCATCAACAAATTTATTGCCATTTACGTCGACAGGTCCGTGGTACAACTTGGGAATCGCACATGTCGCTAGCATAGTGTTAAACCACGAGTCATCCAAGATTGGTAGATATTGATCTGATAGCGTCTCTATATTCGTTACCGCAGCAAACGCTCCTCGTTTTCCCAATGCGCTGCGACCTAAATCAAGGTCAAGCTTGTATGGGAAATCTTGAATCCGTTCTAATGCCCACTCTAAACCTAAGTACTGCTGCTTTCGGATATAGCGAAACAGATTAAAAAATTCAGGAGACGTTGTCAGCTCGGTAATAAAAGCTTTGCCCATGCCATGTTGACGACACAAGTAAGAACATAAGTTAAGTGCTCCGGCAGAGGTGCCATAGAATTCATCGAAAGGATCGAAGTTGGAAAGTAAAAAGGCGTCTAAAACGCCAGCGGTAAAAATCCCTCTCTGCCCTCCACCTTGCGTGACTAAAGCAGTTTTACCATGCCTAAAGTGCTCATAAACTTTTACATCAAGCTCTGCATGGCTTTCTGTGATTATACCGCTGTTACGTATCATAGGCTCACGCCGTTTTGTTAAAACGTTTGGTAAAAGTGGTTATCTTAAGCTGTTGTAATAGCAATGATGCCAAATGACAAAAGCACTGCAAAAACAGTCACCACAATGATTAATGCGGATTTTAGATCGTGTTCCATAAACACCTCCTTAATATGTAACAAATTAATAACACCGGTGTGAAATATGTTCAAGATTTGCTTAATTTAGTCGCGCAATTTTGACTAACCCATCACAATTAGCTTAGTCATAATAAGGAGATAGGGCATGAACCAAAAACTCAGCTGGCTAGTAGGAATCATGATGATGAGTACTGCTATCAATGCACAAGCGAATATCATCGTTACGCCATACATAGGCTATACAGGAGGCGGCCAAGTAGAGGATGAAAGTGGTAATACATACGCTCTCGACCCCGCAGTGAATTACGCTCTTTCAGTCGAGACTCCCTTAGAAAAAGGAAGGATCGGATTGTTTTACTCCAATCAATCGACGGAACTTGAAAAGCTGTCCAACTCGGCAGATATACATTATCTGCACTTCCAAAGCAGCATGTACTATCCTGTCGCAGAAAATTGGCAAACCTATATCGGTGTAGGTTTGGGCGCTTCTTATGCCGATGTGGATTGGGTAGACAAAAAATACGGATTTTCGGCTAGCGCTTTTGCAGGGCTGGAATATGAATTTTCAAAGAACTTTGCATTAACGGCCCAACTGAGATGGTTAGGAACGGTCGTTGATAACGATACATCTGGCGCCTGTACTCTACCTAATGACGGCTCAAACTGTATCATTAAGTTCGATACTGATTGGATGAACCAATTCCAATCAAATGTCGGTTTTAGTTTCCGCTTCTAATTTTTATGCATGTTCCTTTGTAGGACTCGTCACAAAGAACGCTGAACGAGTCCTGCACAGAGCCGATAAAGGATATCGTCTAAACACCATTGTTTGGCAAAGTAACGAAGCATCATCTAGATAGGTGCACAAAAGATAGCCGTACGCCCTAATTCATCAAAATAGTCTTAAACACCAAAGCAATTATTAGATCCCAGTTATTTATTCCAGACAAACAACCAACCACCCACACAAAACCACAATCAAACTCAAATTTAACAAGATTAAAACCAGACAACGCATCTGAATTAACATTTAGATTCTATTGCGCTAAGTATTATTAGAAGTTAGTCTGATCAGTGAAAACAGATAAATATTTCAGTTTTATCAAACACACATCAAAATTTTAAGATTAATAATCTACTTTCTCTTACAGTAGCCAGAATATAGCTCTATAAAATTATAAAAAGTTAGAATTAAGGATAGAAAAGCTGATGGATAACAGCGGTCCTTTCTTCCAACTGTTTGCGCAATTATTACTGTGTTACGTAGAGAGCTTCATTCCTCAGGGAGTCTTATAGGAGTCAAATATGAAGCGAGAACAATGGGGATCCCGGGCGGGATTCATCTTAGCAGCAGTTGGGTCTGCTATCGGTTTGGGAAACATTTGGCGTTTCCCATACATGGCCTATGAAAACGGTGGCGGCGCATTTTTTATTCCTTACATTTTTGCCATGATCACTGCCGGTATTCCATTTATGATCCTTGAGTTCAGTATGGGACAAAAATACCGAGGCTCGGCACCAAAAACACTAGCGAAAATTCATTCTAAATTTGAATGGCTTGGCTGGTTCCAAGTTGGTGTGGCTGCAGTTATTGCCGTTTACTATGTGGCTGTTATCGGTTGGTCGATTTCTTACTTTGGGTTGTCGTTCACTCAAGGTTGGGGAACCGATACCAACGCATTTTTCTTTAGTGAATACCTAAAGCTAGGTGACAACTCACCAACAGACTTAGGCAGTATTCAATGGAAGATTGCTTTATCCATGGTAATTGCTTGGGCAATTACTTACACCGCTATTGCCAAAGGCGTGAAATCAGGAATTGAACGAGCATCTAAAATTATGATGCCAATCCTATTCTTGATGGTGATTTTCTTAATCGGACGTATGATTTTCTTGCCAGGAGCTCTAGATGGCGTGAACTACATGTTCGAACCCGATTTCAGCAAAATTTGGGATGTGAAAGTATGGGCAGCGGCATATGGTCAGATCTTCTTTACGTTAAGTATCGGCTTCGCCATCATGCTAGCTTACTCTAGCTACCTACCAGAAAAGTCGGACATAACGAATAACGCGTTTATGACCGTGTTGATCAACTGTGGCTTCTCGATCCTAGCCGGCATCATGATCTTCTCAGTATTGGGTTACATGGCTCAAGAGCAAGGTAAGCCGTTAACAGAGGTGGTATCTGCAGGCGTTGGCTTGGCTTTTGTTACTTTACCTGCGGCAATTAACCTACTACCTGCCCCATATATTCTTGGTCCACTGTTCTTCTTTGCACTGGTGGTTGCTGGTCTAAGTTCGCATATTTCAATTATGGAAGCCGTAACTTCAGCCATTATCGACAAGCTGAAGTGGAGCCGTAAAAAAGCTGCAAATGTTGTGATTGGTATTGGCTTCGTTGTCTCTATGGCGTTTGCTACCAATGGCGGTCTGCTGCTACTCGATCTAGTAGACCACTTTGCAAACAACGTTGGCATCATGGTTGGTGGTCTGGTTGAGATTGTCTTGATGGCGTGGCTATTGAAGCGCGTGCCAGAAGTACGTAATTACGTTAACGAGCGCTCTGATTTCTCTGTTGGTCAATGGTTCGAGATCTGCTTACGCTTCGTTACACCAATCATGCTCGCCATTATCTTAGCGACCAAGCTATACGCCCTAATTACTGAAGGCTACGGTGGCTATGATCTAACTTTAGGCTGGGCACTTATCGCCGCACTCTTTATCTTTGGTCTAGTGATCAACGCAGTGAACCGCAAGGAGACAGCAAAATGACAATCAGCGCAATTATTATGATGGTTATTGGTTTAGGTATCACTTGGGGCGGCGCTGCCGTTTGCATCAAGCGAGCCATGGATAAACAATAACAGTATTGCATTCCAAACAAAAAACGCCGGTATTTACCGGCGTTTTTTTATGTTTCTTTTATTCTAGAAACTGTACTTGATGCCAACGGCGCCGCCAAGTTGCAAGTCAGCACCTTTGTAAAGATCTAGCTCTGGGTGTATTTGACCATAAAGGTCCCAGCCGCGTGATAAATCCCAGTTCACGCCAAGTGGTACTCTCACACCAAACTCGTCATCCCATTCATACCAGCCACCAACGCCGACATACCAAGTCACAGGCATGTTTTGATCGAATGTTCCACGCTTAGCGATGTAATCAAACGCCATACCATCGTTTCCGATAATGCCACGATATTTGTTATCTAACTCTACAACAACACTTAATTGTTGATCGACAGCCATACCAACTGATAGATCCGTTGGTTCGCTTGCCGCCATTGCCGTACTAGAAACTAGTCCCAAAAATAAAATGAATTTGTTCTTCATACACGTTATCAATTATTCAAAAAAACATTATTCGCTATTCAAACATAATGGCGTATCAATATGTCAACGATGGGTAAGCTCGATGTATGAAAAAGCTGACAAAAGTAAAGATGAGTTTAGGATCACACTAAAAAAGGAACTGTCAGTTAATAAAATAGGAACTAAAAAAGGAGGCCGAAGCCTCCTTTTATGCATTACTATGAATGACTGCGATTAACCGTGGTTACGAATCCACTCATCCATTTCAGTTTTTAGGTTATCAGACTTAGTACCGAAGATAGCCTGTACACCACCAGCTACAACTACAACACCAGCAGCGCCTAGTTGTTTTAGCTTGTCTTGGTCAACAGCAGCTGTATCTGCAACTGCTACACGTAGACGTGTGATACATGCATCTAGACCAGTAATGTTAGCTTTACCGCCAAACGCTGCAACCAGTTCACCGCCCATATCAGAGCCAGAAGTTACAGCTGCACTTTCCGTTTCATCTTCACGGCCAGGTGTTTTTAGGTCAAGCGCTGTGATTACACCACGGAACACTACGTAGTAAATTACTGCGTAAACTAGACCAACGGCAATCATTAGCACCATCTTCTGAGCGTTACCAGATAGAACTAGGAAGTCGATCAGACCGTGAGAGAAAGAAGTACCGTGTACAAAGCCTAGAGTGTTCGAAACGATGTATGCAGAACCAGCTAGTAGAGCGTGGATACCGTATAGTAGTGGAGCAACGAATAGGAATGAGAATTCGATTGGCTCAGTAATACCAGTTAGGAATGAAGTCAGTGCAGCTGACGCCATGATACCCATTACTTTTGCACGGTTTTCTGGTTTAGCACAATGAGCAATTGCGATTGCTGCAGCTGGTAGACCGAACATCTTGAACATGTAACCACCCGCTAGCTGACCGAAGCCATTACCAGCAGCACGAGATGCTTCATCAGCAACTAGGTAACAAGTTAGTACACCATTTTGAGCTTCACCGGCAGCGTTAACACAAGAACCTGCTTCGAAGAAGAACGGTACGTTCCATACGTGGTGTAGACCGAATGGGATTAGAGAACGCTCAACAACACCGTAGATACCGAATGCTAGCTGTGGGTTTTGGTGTGCAGCCCAATCAGAGAATGCAGAAATTGCACCGCCAATTGGTGGCCAGATAACAGAAAGGATAACACCTAGGATGATCGCAGCAAAACCAGTGATGATTGGCACTGCGCGCTTACCAGCGAAGAAGCCAAGGTACTCTGGAAGTTGGATTTTGAAGAAACGGTTGAATGCCCAAGCAGCCACACCACCGACAAGGATACCACCTAGTACACCTGTATCGATTTTCTCAACACCCATAACGCCCGCCATTACACCTAGCGTTGCCGTCATGATGCCGTAACCAACGATAGCTGCAAGACCTGCAACACCGTCGTTGTTAGTGAAGCCTAGAGCTACACCTACTGCAAATAGAAGTGCCATTTGGCCGAATACTGAACCACCAGCTTGTTCCATAAGATTAGAAACGATCTCTGGAATAAAGCTTAGATGGGCAGCACCCACACCTAATAAAATACCTGCAACTGGCAAAACTGATACTGGAAGCATCAGAGCCTTACCAACTTTTTGCAGGTTAGCAAAAAGGTTCTTAAACATGTTTATGCTCCTGATAAATTTATAAGTATTATTTGGGCACTAACGGCACACCCCCGTAGCCTAAAGGTTAGCACCCAATGAAAATGTAACCACAACTGCATTATATTTTCCGGCTCTAAATATATATTGATGACCCTCAAACTTTCCACACAGTTACGAAATTTAGTTTCAAAACAAGTCTTGGATCACACCCAAAAACAGCCGATGAAAAGGTTTGCATTGCACTTATATTACTGTTTTATAAAGAATTAATTATTTATATAATTAATTTTAAGGCGTAAATAAAATACGCCTCAATGTTATTTTTAGTAACAAAATTACATTTGTGATTTTTGAATGTTATTAAATCAACATTTTTAGTAAACATTAAACTCGTGAGCGTATCTGTTGTTTTTATCAACAAAAAAGGAGCCTAAGCTCCTTTTTTATGCTCTTGCTATTTTTTCATCACAAAAAAAGATTTCGGAAGTTTTCGGTGGTTTTTTGTGCCACTTCAGAAAGAGAGCACGATTTGAGTTGCGCAATATAAGAAGCGACTTCGACAACGTAAGCGGGTTGATTCTCTTTGCCACGATGAGGGACAGGAGCCAAGTAAGGAGAATCTGTCTCAATAAGAAGCTTCTCTAAAGGTAGAGTCTTCACCACTTCTTTTAACTCTGTAGCTTGACGGAAAGTAACAATCCCCGAGATAGAAATATAAAACCCCAGCTCCAGTGCAGCTTCAGCAAATGGAAGATCTTCTGTAAAACAGTGGATAACACCACCACATTTCTCTGCCCCACCCTTACGCAAAATATCTAGAGTATCCGCACGTGCGTTTCTGGTATGGATAATTAAAGGTTTGTTGAGCTCCACTGCAAGATCAACGTGTTGCTCAAAGCGCTCTTTCTGTAACGCGGCCGTTTCGGGCTTGTAATGATAATCTAAACCCGTTTCGCCAATAGCGACGACTTTTGCATTCGACGCATGGTGGCGCAATACGTCCATCGAAAAGTCGCTTTCAACATCAAGTGGGTGCACACCGCACGAAGCATAAACATTGTCATAAGGCTCGATCATTTCCATCATTTTCGGGAAAGAATCCAGCGTTACTCCAACAGAAAGTAGTTCAGTTACGTTTGCTTGTTTAGCTTTGTTAATAACGTCTTCCACATTGATGTGGAGATCGTCGTAATTCAATTTGTCTAAATGACAATGAGAATCTACGAACATAATGCCTCTCGTGATTCAATTAACCAATTCATTGATAGTAGCTCAAGGTTCAGGCCAGGAAAGGCTTGCACCTGAGCTTTCAGGTTCATCAGCGCCTTCGCTGATGAGTACAAACCGTTATAGTTGTCCGGTTGAAACTTTGTCGCGCCCGGAAGCATTTGAGCTTCTGATACACCAAACTGCGCTTTCTGAGCATCTGTCAGTAAATACCATGCCCAGTCTAGTGATTGCTCTGAGTGTTTAGCGATTAAAGAAGCACACTCAGAAACGTCTGAAACAGGCGAAGACATTGCCTTAATAAAACTGCGTTCAAAAGCCAAGTAAGCTTCGAGCTCACCATTATTTAACGCATCCAATGTTTTTATTGGAGAGCCCATATTCAGTTTTAAGGCATAAGCAGGAACTTGCTTCGCCCCTTGTTCGTGCATCCATTGCATCGCTTGTTCCGCTGACGGAGGCGCAACAACCCAGTGTTGGCAACGGCTACGAATCGTTGGGAGCAGACGCTCCTGATTGTGGGTAACGAGCAAAAACAAGCACTTTGCCCCAGGCTCTTCTAGCGTCTTTAACAGCGCATTCGATGCCGACTCGTTCATAGAGTCCGCCGGTTCTATTACAAATAGGCGGTAACCATTAAGCTGAGATGATTCCTGAGCAAGACGGTTACAAGCGCGAATTTGGTCCACCGTTATCGCCTTTCCTTCTTTCTCTGGCTTGATCCAGTGTAAATCAGGGTGGTTTTGAGATTGATTTAGCTGGCAGCTATGACAAAAACCGCATGCTTCACTCGCGTAATTTTGGCAAAGAAGTGCTTGGCTAAAAAACTCGATAAGTTTTTCGATGCCCAAGCCCTGCTCGCTTTGTAATAAAAGCGCACCTGGTATTCTGTCCGACTCTAACCCTACTTTGAGGTTATCCCATATTGGCTGTAGCCATGGATAATCATTTAACATGAGTCACCTAAATTTACGTTTCACTTATTGACGAGCTAGCCACTCGTTTAGAGCGTCCCGAATATCACGCGACACGCCTTCAATCGTCTGTTCTGCGTTAATGATAACGATGGAAGGATCGGCATGAGCAATCTCCAAATAACGCTCACGTGTACGCTCGAAGAAACTAATATCCATCTTCTCTATACGATCTAACTCACCACGCCCACGCGCACGCTCAAGCCCAACACGAGGGTCAATATCCATATAGAGAGTGAGAGCAGGTTTAAAATCACCAAGCGTTGTATCCCGGAGATTTTTCATTAACGATGCGTCAATCTGACGGCCACCACCTTGATAAGCTTGCGACGACATATCGTGTCGGTCACCAACCACCCACTGACCGTTTTCCAAAGCTGGTTTGATCACGTTCTCAACCAACTGAACACGTGCAGCGTACAGAAGAAGCAACTCCGTCATGTCCTTAAGTTCTTCGCCTTCGTGCTCTTCTTTCACCAGAGCGCGCATTTTTTCTGCTAGCGGTGTGCCTCCTGGCTCACGGGTATTTACGATATCCTCAATACCGGCCGCTTTTAGCGTATCTAAAACGGTTTTAATCGCAGTGCTTTTACCCGCGCCTTCTAGGCCTTCAACGACAATAAAGTTTGCTTTCATCATTTGTTCTTTCTTAGTTCTCTTAAATAGGCACGAACAGCACGGTTGTGCTCAGCAAGGGATTTCGAAAATACATGTCCGCCCTTTCCACTTGCTACAAAATATAAATAGTTGCTGCTTTCTGGATTCAAAGCCGCTTCAATGGAAGCTTCACCAGCCATCGCAATCGGTGTTGGTGGCAAACCATTGATGGTATAGGTGTTATATGGTGTCGGCGTACGCAAATCTTTCTTACGAATGTTGCCATCGTAGGCGTCACCCATACCATAAATAACTGTCGGATCAGTTTGTAACCGCATGCGTTTGTTCAATCGGTTGATAAACACAGAAGCGACGCGCTCACGCTCAGAATCAATAGCCGTCTCTTTCTCGATGATAGACGCGAGAATCAAGGCTTCATATTTATCCTGTAATGGCAGCTTTTCTTGACGAGCTTCCCAGCTAGCGTCCAGTATTTTATTGAGTTTTCGATGCGCTCGTTTTAATAACTGGCTTTCACTCGCACCCGCTGTGTAATGGTAGGTTTCTGCTAAAAACAACCCTTCTAGCTTTTCTCTCTCAATTCCGAGCTTCGCAGCCATTTCTTTTTCTGAAAGATCGGTTAAATCATGCTTTAAATAAGGAGCACTTTTTAGTTGATCTACCCATTCAGAAAAGCGGCTGCCTTCAACAAAAGTGATCGCAAACTGGTATTCTTTTCCAGTATTCAGATGCTCCAATGTTTGCGAAAGTGACATACCAGGCTCAAGTTGGTAAGTACCCGCTCGCACTTGCAACAATTCTGGATATAAGTGAGGAATTAAACGGATGTACTCCGATGTTTCAATCACCTCATCTTCAACTAAGGCGCGCATGACATGATGAAAGCTTGTACCACTTTCTACAGTAAACAGCTGAGGTTGTTCCAATAGAATAGGCTTTTCAACGTATTGTTTAGCCTGTGAAATTATATAAAAAACAGCTGCTGCGCCTATCACTGCGATCAGCACAACAAAAGCCAACAGTTTTTTAATCACGTAGTTAAATTCCCTTGCAGTCGTTGAGTCAATTTTCCTATCGGAAATATAGTCTTAGAGTTCGATGTCACTATGCTGCGAATAGGTGCGACACCTAATATTGAGTTACACATGAAAGCCTCGTCAGCACTCAGCAAATCTGGAAGTATAAAACGCCCCTCGATGACTTCAATATGACTTACTTTTAGTAACTCAAGCACCTTACGACGCATTACGCCCGCAACGCCAGATAAGGTCAGCTCCGGTGTAAATACTTTATTACCTTTAACCCAAAAAAGGTTGGCCATTGTAGTTTCAATGACATGGTTTTGCACATTTAACGTTATTGCATCTGCAAACTCGGTATCGTCGATTTCAGCCTTGGCGAGAATCTGCTCTAAACGGTTGTTGTGCTTGTGTCCCGCAAGTAAAGGTTGAATCCCGAGACGAGTATTACAAACGCCCAAGTCCACACCTTGTTCTTGCCAAGATGAATAATGAGAAGGAAACGCAAAATTGGAAATCGTCACGATAGGGCCTTTAATCCCATTAGGGCTATACCCTCGCCCGCCAATACCGCGGCTAACGTGAATCTTCACCCCCGCTCGTGCGTCAGATAAAACCGCTTTGCTTGCCCAATCATGCACAACTTTCCAGTCAGGTGAAGAGATCTTCAAAGCGTCAAGGCAAGCACTCATGCGCTCAGTATGTTCTTGCCAGTAAACCAACTCTCCATTTTGGGTCAGGATGGTGGTAAAGCCTCCATCACCGTATTGGAATGAGCGATCACCTAGCTCTACATGCGTTTGCGGAACTCCATTTACCCAAAACATTCACGTACCTTCAAATTAGCAGACAACAAATAAAACAAAACGGCTCAATGCTAAGCATCGAGCCGTTAGAATACAAGTTTCGCTTATCTAAATAAGGTTAGATAGTGTTACTCAGCGAACTTTTTGAAGATCAAAGAACCGTTTGTACCACCAAAGCCAAACGAGTTACAGATAGCGTATTCCATACCTTCAACTTTGCGCGCAGTGTGCGGCACAAGGTCGATGTCTAGACCTTCTTCTGGATCATCAAGGTTAATCGTTGGTGGAACGATTTGGTCAACCAAAGACATAACCGTGATAATTGCTTCAACAGAGCCTGCTGCACCTAATAGGTGACCAGTCATAGACTTAGTTGATGATACAAGTACTTGCTTCGCACCTTCTTCACCAAGAGCACGTTTCACGCCCTTGATTTCTGCAACATCACCAGCTGGAGTAGAAGTACCGTGAGCATTCACATAACCTACTTGAGTACCTGTGATGTTAGCGTCACGCATCGCCGCTTCCATCGCAAGTGCACCACCAGAGCCGTCTTCGCTTGGAGATGTCATGTGGTAAGCATCACCAGACATACCAAAACCAACCAGTTCTGCGTAAATCTTCGCGCCACGTGCTTTTGCGTGTTCGTACTCTTCAAGCACCATCATGCCAGCACCATCACCTAGAACAAAACCATCACGGCCTTTATCCCATGGGCGAGACGCTTTTTGAGGCTCTTCATTACGAGTAGATAGCGCTTTAGCTGCACCGAAGCCAGCCATGCCAAGAGGCGTAGAAGCTTTTTCTGCACCACCAGCAACCATCGCATCTGCATCGCCGTAGGCAATCATACGTGCTGCATGGCCGATATTATGCAGGCCAGTAGTACATGCGGTAGAAATCGCGATATTTGGACCACGAAGACCACGCATGATAGATAGGTTACCTGCAACCATATTTACAATGGTCGAAGGAACAAAAAATGGGCTAACTTTGCGAGGGCCTTTGTCTACTAATGCAGTATGGCCAGTTTCGATAAGGTCAAGACCGCCAATGCCTGAGCCGATAGCAACACCAACTCGAGCCGCATTTTCTTCGGTAATTTGTAAGCCAGAGTTATCAAGAGCTTGAATACCCGCTGCAATGCCGTACTGGATGAAAAGGTCCATCTTACGAGCATCTTTTTTAGACATGTACTCTGTGCAATCGAAATCTTTAACAAGACCTGCAAAACGAGTTGAGAAGTTCGTAGTATCAAAGTGCTCGATATTTACGATACCACTTTGACCTTCTAGCAGGGCTTTCCAAGATGATTCTACTGTGTTGCCTACCGGTGACAACATACCCATGCCAGTGACAACTACACGACGCTTGGACACGATATAATTCTCCGGGAATTGAATATTTCTATGAGAGGATAGAAGAAGTTAGAAAGAACACAGGCGGTCTAGGAGACCGCCTGGGAGAGCTAATTACTGAGCGCTGTTTACGTAGTCGATTGCAGCTTGAACAGTAGTGATCTTCTCAGCTTCTTCGTCAGGAATCTCAGTGTCGAATTCCTCTTCTAGAGCCATAACTAGTTCTACAGTGTCTAGAGAATCAGCACCTAGATCGTCAACGAAAGAAGCTTCGTTTTTAACTTCTGCTTCGTCTACACCTAGCTGTTCAACAATGATTTTCTTTACGCGTTCTTCGATGTTGCTCATTTTTCTTTTCCTTTACAGATTTCGCCTAATGCGATGATTCCGTAGTTTATTCGAACTATTGAAAGTTGCAAGGGGGTCCTTGCTGGTCAAACCACAAAATTAGCGAATTTAACCGAATTTCAATACATTTTTGACTTAAATCATGCACAAATCTTGCGCATAAGCATGACAAGTTCATGACAGTTAACTGCAACTATAGGCTATTTTTCACAATGTAAAATAGCTTATTTTGCATAAACTGTCGCATTAAACCATGTACATGCCACCATTTACATGCAAAGTTTCACCAGTAATGTACGCTGCTTCAGGAGAAGCAAGGAAAACTACTGCTGATGCAATTTCACGTGGGTCACCTAAACGACCTGCTGGCACGTTCGACAAAGTTGCCGCACGTTGGTCATCATTTAGCGCCTTAGTCATGTCAGTTTCGATGAAACCAGGAGCAACAGTGTTCACTGTTACACCACGAGACGCAACTTCACGAGCCATTGATTTAGTAAAACCAATCACGCCCGCTTTCGCTGCTGCGTAGTTAGTTTGACCAGCATTACCCATGGTACCAACAACAGAGCCTACGTTGATGATACGACCCGCACGTTTTTTCATCATACCGCGTAAAACCGCTTTAGACATGCGGTAGATAGGCGTTAGGTTGGTATCGATGATGTCGTTCCACTCATCATCTTTCATGCGCATCAATAGGTTGTCACGAGTAATACCAGCGTTATTCACCAGAATATCGATCACACCAAATTCTTCGTTGATCGTTTTTAATGTCGCTTCGATAGACTCGACATCAGTCACGTTAAGCGCTAAGCCTTTACCGTTATCACCAAGATACTCGCTGATAGCAGCCGCACCACTTTCAGAAGTAGCAGTACCGATAACCGTAGCACCTCGCTCGACAAGAAGTTCCGCGATCGCGCGGCCAATACCACGGCTTGCGCCGGTAACTAGCGCGATCTTACCTTCTAGATTCATCATGTTGTGTTTCCTTTTCTTATCGCAAATTTATCGCTTGATGGATTACTTCGCAGCGTCTAGCGATGCGATATCATTCACTGCTGCTGCAGTTAGCGTTTTCACGATACGTTTTGTTAGACCTGTTAAAACTTTACCAGGGCCAAGCTCAAGAAGATTTTCTACGCCTTGTTCGTGCATCAGTTCAACTGTTTCAGTCCAACGAACTGGGCTATGTAGCTGACGAACAAGCGCATCTTTGATTTTTGCAGGATCTGTCTCAGCAACCACATCAACGTTGTTGATAACTGGCAGCTGTGGTGAGTTAAATTCGATAGACTCAAGAGCTACAGCAAGTTTTTCCGCTGCTGGCTTCATAAGTGCACAGTGTGAAGGTACTGAAACAGGAAGAGGAAGCGCACGCTTCGCACCAGCTTCTTTACATAGCGCACCAGCTCGCTCTACTGCGTCTTTGCTACCAGCGATAACGACTTGGCCAGGCGAGTTAAAGTTTACTGGAGAGACCACTTCGCCTTGCGCTGCGTCTTCACACGCTTTTGCAATCGCATCATCAGCCAAACCGATAATCGCGTACATTGCGCCAGTACCAGCTGGTACTGCTTCTTGCATAAGTTGACCACGTAATTCAACCAGCTTGATGGCTTCTTTAAAGTCAATAACACCCGCACATACAAGTGCTGAGTACTCACCTAGGCTGTGACCAGCTAGGTTGGCTGGTTGCTCTAAGCCAAGTTCCTGCCATACACGCCAGATTGCAACAGATGAAGCTAGCAAAGCTGGTTGAGTACGGAAAGTCTCGTTTAAATCTTCTGCAGGTCCATTTTGAACAAGCGCCCATAGATCGTAACCTAGTGCGTCAGATGCTTCTGCAAATGTTTGTTTTACTACGTCATATTGTTCGCCTAGTTCTGCAAGCATACCTACAGCTTGAGAACCTTGACCTGGAAATACGATAGCAAACTTGCTCATGTTGTTTTCCTTTAAGCAAAGTAAAAAGAAATAAGATGCACCAAGTGCACCTTAAATTTTGAATTCTTGTGAAACTTAGAACTTCACAAGGGCCGAGCCCCAAGTGAATCCGCCGCCAAACGCTTCAAGAAGCAGAGTTTGACCGCGTTTAATACGACCATCACGTACCGCTTCATCTAGTGCTGTTGGCACAGTAGCAGCTGATGTGTTGCCGTGTTTATCAAGTGTAATCACGACTTGGTCTAGTGACATCGAAAGTTTCTTCGCTGTCGCTGAAATAATGCGGTAGTTCGCTTGGTGCGGCACTAGCCAGTCTAGTTCAGACTTATGCATGTTGTTGGCTTCAAGCGTATCTTTTACTAGTTTCGATAGCTGAGTGACAGCGACTTTGAATACTTCGTTCCCAGCCATATGAAGCCATTTATCCGCATCTTGCCCCCGCACAGGTACAGGTAGGCTTAGAAGCTCTCCGAATTGACCATCCGAGTATATGTGGGTAGAGATAATGCCAGGCTCTTGGCTAGCGCCTACGACAACGGCTCCGGCACCATCACCAAATAGGATGATGGTTGAACGGTCTGTCGGATCACACGTTTTAGACAAAGCATCTGAACCAATCACAAGTACGTTTTTGCACATACCAGATTTGATATGTTGGTCTGCAACAGATAATGCGTACACAAAACCAGAACAAGCAGCGGCTAAGTCAAAAGCTGGACAACCTTTAATGCCAAGCTTTGCCTGCACCTGACACGCAGATGAAGGGAAAGTATGGCTACTGCTCGTTGTGGCTACGATAATCAGGTCGATATCGTTTTTATCAATACCCGCCATATCGATAGCGTTTTCAGCTGCGTAGAATGCCATGTCTGCTACAGTTTCGTTTTCTGCAGCAATTCGACGCTCTTTAATACCCGTGCGAGCAACGATCCACTCATCACTTGTATCTACCATTTTCTCTAGATCTGCGTTTGTACGCACCTGAGATGGCAGGTAGCTGCCAGTACCTAAAATTTTGCTATACATGAAGACTAATAATGCCTCTCGAGTAAAACCGCTTCCAAACGATCGCTAATACGGCTTGGTACTTGTCGTTTGACCTCGTGTACTGCCTCGCCAAGTGCATTGACAATCGCAGATACATCCGCACTTCCATGGCTTTTTATGACAATGCCGCGCAATCCTAGCAAACTTGCGCCGTTATACTGGTCGGGGTTCAGTGTTTTTAGTTCATTAAACAGCCTAGAAAACAACTTTCTAGCTATCCAACCCTTTATCGTTGATGCCATTATGCTGGTTTTAATTTTTTCGATAAAAAGTTGAGCTGTTCCCTCACTGGCTTTTAAGCATACGTTGCCGACAAATCCATCACAAACAATGACGTCCGCAACATCATGCAAAATTTGATTACCTTCAATATAACCGACAAAGTTAATCGCATCGGTCTGAGAAAGCATTTCTGCGCAACGTTTGACTAAATCGTTACCTTTAATCTCTTCTGCGCCAATATTGAGTACAGCAACGCGAGGAGGACGACCCAAGTGTTCTTCAGCTAATGCACTGCCCATTACAGCAAATTGGAACAAGCTATCAGCATCGCACGATACATTCGCCCCCAGATCTAGCATCCAAGTACGCTTTCCGGTAATCGTCGGTAAAGCGGAAACTAAAGCAGGACGTTCAATGCCAGGAAGTAACTTAAGAATGAAACGCGATAGTGCCATTAATGCACCGGTGTTGCCACCACTAACACAAGCATCCGCTTTCTGCTCAGAAACCAAATCGATAGCCATACGCATAGAACTATTTTGGCTATTACGTAACGCCAATGAAGGTTTTTCTGAGTTCGAGATAACTTTCTCGCTGTGAAGAATAGTCAAGCGGGAACTGGTCGAGGTACCGAGTTGAGATAATTGAGACGTGATCAGAGATTGATCACCAATAAGAATCACTTTTAGCTCTGGGAAATGAGACAGTGCCTGCACGGCGGCAGGCACTGTTACGCGTGGACCGAAATCCCCGCCCATTGCATCAAGTGCAACGGTAATACTTTGCAAAGGTTCAACCTTACTTGTTGATAACCTTTTGACCACGGTAGTAACCTTCAGCAGTTACGTTGTGGCGTAGGTGAGTTTCACCAGAAGTCGCGTCTACAGATAGAGCAGCTGTAGTTAGCGCATCGTGTGAACGACGCATACCGCGCTTAGAACGAGTTTTACGGTTTTTCTGTACGGCCATTGACCCTACTCCTATACTATTGGGTTAAAAACCTGAAGAAGAATCGGCTACCACACCTATTACTTTTTCAGACTTTTCAAAACGTCGAATGGATTCGGTTTTTCTTCCTCAATTTCTTCAGGAATCTCACCAAAAACCATGTTATTTGAATCAACGCTACAATCCGCTTCATCGTGCATCGCAATTTGAGGTAATGCTAAGATGAACTCGTCTTCAACAAGTTGTATGAGGTCTAATTCACCATATTCATTTAGATCTACCAAATCATAAATTTCTGGTGCTTCCTGTTCTGTTTTCTCACCGTAGTAAGGAGTAGAAAGGAATTCAACTTCGCACTCATGTGCGAATACCTCATTACAACGCTGACACTCTAAATCGACTTCGATGTTAGCTTTACCAGAGACAACAACGAGTCGCTGTTCATCCATCCCAAATGACAATGAGACTTCTGCGTCGCGTTTTACGCCTTCAGTTGTTTCCACTAAGCGCTTGAAAAGACTAGCTTGGATGATGCCATCGTAATCCAATCGTTTCTGTGCAGCTTTAGCTGGGTCAACCGTTCGCGGTATTTTTACCTTTTGCATAGGGCGCGAATATTATCTTCCAAATCAAAATTAGTCAAAGAAAAAGGCAAAAAAGTTGTACTTTTTTACGCTTAACATACAGAGCATTAGCCAGAATCATTTTTGATCGATTATCCTATTGGAAATGCTCCCACGAATTGTAATTCAAAATGAAAAATTACCAACTGGTTTTAGCCTCAACCTCCCCTTTTCGTAAACAACTGCTTGAAAAGCTCTCACTACCATTCGTTTGTTTATCACCTGATTGCGATGAAACACCTTTTGACCAAGAAACGCCAACTGAACTTGTGCAGAGACTGGCCCAAGAGAAAGCAATATCTTGCCAGACGGATACAGCAAGTTTAGTTATCGGCAGTGACCAAGTTTGTGTCATTAATGGTGAAATCGTTGGCAAGCCTTTAAATAGAGATAACGCGATAAATCAACTTTTGGCTCAAAGTGGAAAAGTCATCACTTTCTATACTGGTCTTGCAGTACATAACACCGTCACAAACCATACAGAAGTCGGCTTTGATTCTTTCGAGGTGCACTTTAGAGATTTAACGCTTGAACAAATCGAACGCTACGTCGACAGGGAAGAACCTTTTTACTGCGCAGGCAGCTTTAAAGCCGAAGGCATGGGAATTTGTTTGTTTACGAAATTAGTTGGTAAAGACCCGAACACACTTGTCGGACTACCATTGATTGATTTGATTGATATATTGCATGTTCAAGGACTCGATGTCCTTTAACCCAAATACGATAAAAGGGAGCCTGTGGCTCCCTTTTGCATCCGCGAGGAAAACATGGTTACGCGTTTCTTAAACCCGCCAACACTTTTTCTAGTTTCGGTTCCATCGGTGCGTTGATTTCCATCCACTCATCATTTGATGGGTGTTGGAACTTAATGTTTGCCGCGTGTAGGAACAAACGATCTAAACCAACTTGACCTGTATAAGCATCAAAGCGGCGATCACCGTAGCGATCATCCCAAGCGATTGGGTGACCAGTGTATTGCGTATGAACTCGGATTTGGTGAGTTCGACCAGTAATCGGACTCGCCTGAATCAATGTAGCTTGTTCGAACTTTTCCAAAATCTTAAAACGCGTTTCTGACGGCTTACCATTAGGGTTAACACGAACAATACTGTTCACTTCGTTTTTGAGCAGTGGCGCGTTCACAACCTTACAACTGCTTTTCCATTGCCCCATGACAAGAGCTAAGTAAAACTTCTTTACTGTCTTTTCACGAAACTGGGCTTGCAAGTGACGAAGTGCAGAACGCTTCTTAGCAACCAGCAAAATCCCTGAAGTATCACGGTCAATACGATGCACAAGTTCAAGAAAGCGAGCTTGAGGTCGCAGAGCCCTAAGCGCTTCAATCGCACCAAACTTTAAACCACTGCCACCATGCACAGCGGTGCCAGATGGTTTGTTTAGAATCAACATATGGTCATCTTCGAAGATAATCATATTTTCCAACTCAGCGACTTTGTTAAGTTTCGTACTTGGTGCGACATCGTCATCTTTTTTCTCGACGGTCACCGGTGGAATACGAACGAGATCGCCTGCTTTTAACTTGTACTCTGCTTTTATACGCTTTTTATTTACGCGCACTTCGCCCTTACGCACAATTCGGTAAATCATGCTTTTAGGAATGTCTTTTAATTGGTTGCGCAAAAAATTATCAATGCGCTGACCCGCCATATCTTCGTCGATGTCGACGAACTGGACTTTTGTTCTTATTTCGTTCATGGGCGGTATTGTAAACTCAATTTCGTGCGACTTCACATTATTCTTGTCGTAAAAGAAACACTCGGTGGCACATACTGGTCTAAATTTCGCCAAGCTTTTGTTTAAATTATTAAAACTCTCAATCAAGTTCTCAATTTGTTTTCTGTCTTGAACAGTTTGCACATCTCAATTGCTTATGAAACAGCCAGTTATAAAATAGAAATTTTGAGTTTAGCGGCAAATTTTCTATCGTTTGCGTGAAAGCAGATTGCTGATAGCCACGCGCACTGCTATAGTTCACAGCTGCTAAGGAAGGTTTGGTTACATTTTATTCATTACCAATCATTTATCCTCAAGCAATGTGAGTAGATCGTTGAAGGTCGAGTGCAGCATTGGCGTGAGACACATCGAATTCAACACTCTTGCCACCCTACTCCTCGCATATTCACGTTGAGTACCTACCGCCCAAATAGCGGGTCACAAGTCTACGTTTCCAACAGAAACCACAAGAGGCTTGTGATGACTGAAGTGCCCGAGAGCATCCCCTTCCAGCCGGGAGGCTGCAAAATACAAGCCATGGGATCAGGCACCGTGAAAGAGCGAAAAAACAGTGGCAAGTCGACAAGAAAGATATAAAAGAAAAGACAACGAGAATTTTCAATGAAAAGAATGTTAATTAACGCAACTCAAAAAGAAGAGTTGCGTGTCGCTCTGGTTGATGGCCAGCGACTTTTCGATCTTGATATCGAGAGTCCAGGTCATGAATCTAAAAAAGCGAATATCTACAAAGGACGTATCACACGTATCGAACCAAGCTTAGAAGCCGCATTTGTTGATTACGGCGCCGAGCGTCACGGTTTCCTCCCTCTCAAAGAAATTGCCCGCGAATATTTCCCTGAAGGTTACACCTACCAAGGTCGTCCAAGCATCAAAGAAGTGCTAACGGAAGGCCAAGAAGTTATCGTTCAAGTGGAAAAAGAAGAACGTGGAAGCAAGGGCGCAGCTCTTACTACTTTCATTTCTCTTGCTGGTAGTTACCTTGTTCTGATGCCTAACAACCCTCGTGCTGGCGGTATTTCTCGTCGAATCGAAGGTGACGAGCGTACTCAACTAAAAGCCGCATTAAGTACTTTGGAACTGCCTCAGGGCATGGGCCTAATCGTACGTACTGCTGGCGTTGGCAAGAGTGCTGAAGAGCTTGAGTGGGATTTGAATGTACTACTTAACCACTGGGGTGCAATCAAAGGTGCAGCGGACTCTAACCCTGCTCCATTCTTAATCCACCAAGAAAGTAACGTTATCGTTCGTGCAATCCGTGACTATTTGCGTCGTGATATTGGCGAAATCTTAATTGATAGCAACACCATCTACGAACGTGCAAAAGAGCACATTCAATTGGTGCGCCCTGATTTCCTTAACCGCGTTAAGAAATATGAAGGCGAAGTTCCACTATTCAGCCACTACCAAATCGAAAGCCAAATTGAATCGGCTTTCCAACGTGAAGTGCGTCTGCCATCTGGTGGTTCTATTGTTATTGACCCGACTGAAGCACTAACGTCTATCGATATCAACTCTGCTCGTGCAACCAAGGGCGGCGATATTGAAGAAACAGCTCTAAACACGAACCTAGAAGCAGCCGACGAAATTGCTCGCCAATTACGTCTACGTGACTTGGGTGGCTTAGTGGTTATCGACTTTATCGATATGACCCCGGTTCGTCACCAACGAGAAGTAGAAAACCGTCTACGTGAAGCCGTTCGTCTTGATCGCGCTCGTGTACAAATCGGTCGTATTTCTCGCTTTGGTTTGTTGGAGATGTCACGCCAGCGCTTGAGCCCTTCTCTTGCAGAAGCAAGCCACCACATCTGTCCTCGCTGTAGCGGAACTGGTGTCGTTCGCGACAACGAATCTCTAGCACTTTCTGTACTTCGTTTAATTGAAGAGGAAGCGCTAAAAGACAACACAGCACAAGTACTTGCAGTCGTACCTGTGCCAATCGCCTCTTACTTATTGAACGAAAAACGTCGTTCAGTAAACCATATCGAACGCATTCAAGAAGTGAAAATTACGGTTGTTCCTAACTCTGATATGGAAACGCCGCACTTTGAAGTTATCCGTGTTCGTGAAGGCGAAGAGTTCGATCTGATTTCTTACTTACTTCCTAAGAAACTGGAAGCGATGAAAGAAGCAGAAGGTAAAGAGCCAGCGGAAGTTGACGTAAAACCAAAACGAATTGAAGAGCCAGTTCTTAAAGGCTTTGCTGCTCCGTCTCAAACCGCACCTGCACCAGCAGCTAAACCAGCTCCTGAGGCGAAGAAGAAAGAACAGAAAGTTGAACAAGAAGAGAAACCTGGATTGTTCAGCCGTCTGTTTAAAGCACTTGGTAGCTTCCTATTCGGTGGTTCTGAAGAAACAAAAGAAGAACAGAAGCCTCAGGAAGAGAAAAAACCAAATCGCGATAATCGACGTAACAAACGTGATCGCAACGATCGTCGTCGCAATAACAACCAGCGCGATAATCGTGATAACCGCGACAATCGCGATAACCGACGTCGTCGTAAGCCTCGTGATGAGCAGGCTAATGAGCAAAACGAAGCTCAACAACAAACAAATAAACCGCAAAACCGTAACCAAAAGCGTAAACCTAAAGCTCAACAGGCAGATAAAGCCCAAGAGCAGAAAGCAAACGCAAAAGTAGCGGAAAAAGGTCTGCAGCTAGCAGCGGAAGCTCGTACTGAAACAAAACCAGAAGAGAGCAAACCGAAGCAGCAAAATGCGAAAGCAGAAAAAGTGAAAGAGCGCCGCCAACGTCGCAAATTGAACAAGTCTGTACGCGTTAAGGACCAAGAAGCTATTGAGAAGAAAGCCGAAGAAACAGCGGTTAAGACTCAAGAAACGGTTGAAGCTAAAGTTGAAAAGCCAACAGAAGCAGCGGTAGAGGCACAGCAAGACAACAAGCAAGCAGAGTCTAAGCAACGTCGTAATCGTCGTTCGCCACGTCACCTGCGTGCAAGCGGCCAGCGTCGTCGCCGTGGCCGTGATCGCCGCCCTAACCCGTTCCGCCTACGTAAGGGAGGTGTCGCTTCTCCTGAAATGGCTATGGGTAAAGTAATGCCACGTTACATTCCGAAACCAGCACCTAAGAAGGAAGAGCGAGTTAAGGAAGAAGCTGTAGCAGCAGTACCTACAATCCAAGGTGGCTTTGCGTGTCCAGAAATGGCAATGGGTAAAGTGATTATTCGTCGCGAGCAACCTGTCGTAACAGATGCGCCAGTTGTTGAACACAAGGTTCAAGAAACCGTTGAAGCGAAAGTGGAAGCTCCAGTAGTAGAAGCACCTGTTGTTGAAACAGTAATCGCAGAAAAAGCTGAATCGGCAGTAGTAGAAACAGCATCGGTAGAGCCTATCGTTGAAACTCCTGTAACTGAACATGCTGAGCCGGTTGATGCCATTGTAGAAACGGCACCTACTGAAGAGCCTATCGTTGAAGCAGCAAAAGAGATTGCAGCCGAAGCGCCAGTAGATAAACCAGAGCCTAAAGTCGAAGCCATTAAAGTTGCTGCTAAGCTAAACGCTGGCGCACCGATGACGAAAGCACCTGGCCCTCAAGAGCTACGCGAAATCACGGTTGCAGCAGCACCGTTCAAAACCGAACGTTACCAAGCTAAAGGTGCTGGTAGCCAAGTGGCTAAAAACCGTGCATCGGCAGAGATGACAAAGCCTAACTTTAACTAGGCTAAATCATTACGTTCAACTGCTTAACGGCATAAATAAATTAAAGGCTACCATCTGGTAGCCTTTTTTATCTTCATATTTGCCCAATAAATTGTTCATATAAATACCAATTCGTGATCACATTTGTACGCCATTATTCGTATCATTCTTGAACTTAATCACACTTTTCGGTAGCATGCGCCGACTCAAGTTTTCGACACCATTCTGATGCTGCTCTTTTAATACTACGGTTTACACTGCAATGTTTGATTAAAAATCAACCTTCCAGTGGCTTGTGCAAATACGAATATGTGTCGGGTTTAACTCATTGCAAAGAGAACTTAAAAACAAACATGTTCGAATTTCCCCAATTTTCTAAGCACTCCGTAAAAAATGATGTGCTATCAGGCTTAACCGTTGCGCTAGCATTGGTTCCTGAAGCTGTCGCATTTGCGTTCGTCGCAGGCGTAGATCCGATGGTCGGTCTTTACGCTGCATTCATCGTTGGTCTTATTACTTCCATTTTCGGTGGTCGTCCTGGCATGATTTCTGGTGCAACAGGTGCCATGGCAGTCGTAATGGTTTCGCTTGTCGCGACTCACGGTGTCCAGTACCTATTCGCAGCCATCATGCTCGCTGGTATTCTTCAAATTGCCGCTGGTATGTTTAAATTGGGTAAGTTCATCCGTATCGTACCTCACCCTGTGATGATCGGTTTTGTGAACGGTCTGGCTATTGTTATCTTCCTAGCTCAGTTGGGTCAGTTTAAAGCGCCAGACATCAACGGCATGCTTACTTGGCTACCACAAGACCAGATGCTGCTAATGCTTGGTTTGGTTGCGCTGACTATGGCAATCATTCACTTTCTACCAAAAATCACAACAGCTGTACCCTCTTCACTTGTTGCGATCGTAACGGTGACGGCTTTAGTGGTTGGCTTGGATCTGGAAACTCGCACTGTTGTTGACTTCCTGCGTACAATGTCTGGTGATGAAGCTGCAACACTCGCAGGTTCACTACCAACCTTCTCTATTCCTGCGGTACCATTTACACTAGAGACACTACAAATCATTCTTCCATACGCGATCATTCTCGCGGCCATTGGTCTAATTGAATCTCTACTAACACTGACAGTTTTAGATGAGATGACGAATACTCGTGGTCAATCTAACCGCGAATGTATCGGTCAAGGTATGGCAAACATGACGTGTTCTGTGTTTGGCGCGATGGGTGGTTGTGCGATGATTGGTCAGTCGATGATCAACGTAAACTCAGGTGGTCGTGGTCGTCTATCTGGTATCGTTGCGGCTATCGCTCTATTGATGTTTATCTTATTCGCTTCTTCGCTAATTGAAATGATCCCACTCGCTGCTCTGGTTGGTGTGATGTTCATGGTTGTCATTGGTACATTCGAATGGGCAACATTTAAGCTAGCACGCCGCGTACCGAAGCAAGACTTCTTCGTTATTGTTCTTGTGACCGTTGTTACTGTTCTTACTGACCTTGCTGTTGCCGTAGCGGTTGGTGTTATCGTTTCTGCATTAATGTTTGCATGGCAACACGCTAAGCACATCTATGCCGACACGTGCTTAAACGAGGAAGGTTCAAAAGAGTACAAGATTCACGGCCCTATTTTCTTTGGCTCTGCGGCTAACTTCCTGGAGTTGTTTAACGCGCCTGAAGATCCAAAAGATGTGATTGTCGATTTTGCAGACTCTCGCGTGACTGATCACTCTGCAATTGAAGCCATTGAAACACTGGCTGAGCGTTACAATGCTCAAGGTAAAACGCTACACCTTCGTCACCTAAGCCCAGATTGTCGTAAACTTTTGGACAAAGCTGGCAGCTTGGTTGAAATTAACGTGAAGGAAGACCCAAGCTACAAAGTCGCAACCGACATACTAGCGGGTTAACACGAATAAAAAGGGATGAGCTGAGCTCATCCCTTTTTCTATTGTCTTCAAGCACGGCGATTATAGCTTCTTCAAAATTGCGTCTGATGCCTCTTCGATTAAATCAAGCACCAGTTCAAAGCCATCTTCCCCACCATAATATGGGTCAGGGACTTCGTCGTAACCTGACCCAGAATGACTTAAAAATAACGATACTTTGTGTCGATACTTCAACGGACAGATATCCAATAAATCGGCCAAATTTGCTTTATCTGCGGCTAATATAAGGTCAAACTTTTCAAAGTCATCAATGGTGACTTGGCGCGCTTGCATTCCTTTAAAAGAATAACCTCGCTGCTTTCCTGCTGCCATCGCTCTTGAATCCGGTCGGTTTCCTGCGTGGTAGCCAATTGTACCTGCCGAATCAACCTCTACTTCAACGCCTAGCTTTTGAGCTTTCGCTCTTAACACTGCCTCTCCAGTTGGTGACCGACAAATGTTTCCCATACAAACAACAAGTATTTTCTTCATTTTATTCCCTGAATTATCGGTGGTTTTTCTTCACGATATGTTGGTCTATCATAGCGAGATAAATCAATGAACCCAAATTAGCTTGGACACAGCACGAAAAGGAATTGAGGAAGTATTATGTCTATCGAAGAAAATAAAGAAGCACGCCATAAAGCTCGCCAACAAAAAGTCAAAGAACAGGTAGACGCAAAAATCGCTGCTGCTCAAGAGGAAAAAGGTCTGCTACTGATCATTACCGGAAATGGTAAAGGTAAATCGACATCAGGATTCGGTACGATCGCACGCGCAGTGGGTCATGGTTTGAATTGTGCTGTCGCGCAGTTTATTAAAGGTACTTGGGACAACGGTGAGCGCAACCTACTTGAGAAACTCGGCGTTGAATTCCAAGTAATGGCAACCGGCTTTACGTGGGAAACTCAAAACAAAGCCGCTGATACCGAAGCTGCGCAAGGCGTATGGCAAGAATGTAAGCGCATGCTGCAAGACGACTCTATCGATGTCATCTTGTTTGACGAGCTAACTTATATGCTGAGCTACGGCTACATCGACTTAGACGAAGTGGTCGAAGCGCTGAGCAACCGACCTAAAATGCAGTCGGTTATTATTACTGGGCGTGGCGCACATCGAACCCTGATTGAAATGGCCGATACCGTTTCTGAAGTGAAAAATGTAAAGCACGCATTTGAATCTGGCGTAAAAGCCCTCAAAGGCGTCGATTGGTAACACTCACAGAGTAATTTAAAAAGGGTTGGCAAAATGCCAACCCTTTTGGTTTTCACGCACGGTTAATTGAAAAGATTCTTCAATAAACCATCGACCGCATCTTTGGTTTTCTCGTCTTTGATTTTGTCCGTTAGCTTCTCTACGCCACGATCGATTTCTTTCTGAGCTTTCTGCTTCAGAACATCATCGAATACGAGCTTGAATTTAGGTTCTGCCCACTTACCAGACACATTGATTGGAATCGTGATGTCTTTCAGCTCATCTATATCTTTACCGCCCTGGCCTTCTAGGCTGCCTACAACTGACGTGCTGATAGTAAAGTCGACTGTTTCATTAATGTAGTTTGCGGTACCTTTACCACGAACACGCAACAATGGAGACTGAGCTTGCATATTATCCGTTGATACAACACCTTTGTTGAGTTTCAATGTCGCCGTCATCGCACTGAAGTCTGTTTTCTTAGCTACATTGGTGCCTTCAACTTTTTGCCCTTTAAATTTCGCATAGTTTTCACGAATCAACTGAGCAACGTTGATGCCATTCACCGCACCGTCAGCAAAATTGATAACAACCGTACCAGATAGATTCTTCTTGATACCGGTAGGCGTGAGACTCTTACCTGTAACATTCACATCAATGTTACCTGTCCCTTCAAGTTTGTCGTTTTCAGCAACGTCTATAAGTAGCGGTTGAACTTTCACGCCTTTGATTGACTTTTTAACACTGTAAGTCGCTGGTGATTGGCATGCATCTAACTTCGCTGTCGCTGAGATTGAGCCTTGGTACAACTTCGAACTAAATGATGTAAGCTCAAACACGCCACGATTCACAGTGAAGCTCGTTTTTACCGCTTCCATCTTCGCATTTGCCGCTTTGAATTTGTCGATGGTAATGTCACCCTTTACATCTAACGTTTTCAACGCAGACAAATCAGGCTCAACCTCAGGTCCGGCAGGAGCACTCTCGCCACCAGAAGCAGGCTTATTACCTTCGGCAGCTTGCTTATCTAACCCTAACAACTCATCAAGATCGATATTGGGGCTATGGAGAGCAAAGCGTACTTTAGGAATATCACCGAGTGTCACATCTGCCTTACCATCTAGGGCGATAGCATTCGCTGTTAACTTCTCTAGAACAAAACTCAGGTGGTTTTTCGTTAGGTCGAAAGACAGATCAGACACCATGTCGACTTTCATCGGGGACTGAGGTAAGGCATCACCCTCAAAAGTCGATTTAAGAGTTAACTTATCCAACTGTACTTTGCTGATAGCCTTGTCCACGCTAAGTTGACCAGCACCCTGCATATCTAACTTCATACCACCAGCGTCACCCTTAATGGCATAAGTCAGGTTATTTACTGTATCGAATTCAAACGTGTCTAAACCGATCGTTGCCGATTCAATTTTATTGGCAGGGTCAGAGTATGTCGCATCAAAGTTGATGTTCTTTAGCGCGTAGTTTGCCAAACCTTTTTCTAGCTTAAAGTCTGCCTGACCTTTCGCGGTGAACTTTTGGTCGTTCATTTCGCCCTTCACGCCAAAATCAGCCGTTGTCCAGTTGTCAAAAGCGAATTCGGAAAGGTTTAATGAAATATCATAAAGTTTGGTGTAACTACCGGCTTGCTTATCCTGCATTTCTAATGAACCGTTAGAAACCGTAACGCCAGCAAGATTAATACTCCACTCAGAACCAGAAGTTTGCGTTTCACCATTTTGCGTAGGCGCAGCATTGCTCTCTTGTTCTGCTTGTTGTGTTTGGGCTTTCGTCAATGCATCAATATTCTTGCTGCCATCTTTCTTGGTTTCAATGTAGAACTCAGCACCATCAAGCGTGACGTTTCCAATTTCAAGCTGTTGACTAAAAAGTGGCATAACAGAGATGTCTACACCAACGGTATCAACTTTGAATAAATTGGGTTTACTAAAGCCATGTGGGTTTCGCAATTCTGTATGTCCCAACTCAAAGCCAATCGATGGGAAAAATTGCCAACTGATATCCCCTTCAATCACCAACTCTAATCCCGTTTGCTTTTGCGCTTGCTCAACAATAAGGGGTTTAAACTGATTCGGGTTGACGAAGATGGTTAACGCTAAAATTGCGACCAAAATGACCACAATCGGTATTGCTAGAATTAAGAGCAGTTTCTTCATTTGTTTTTCCTTGCTCGAGTGTTTTTACAATTATAAGCGCAGACTCCATTTACCGCTGACAGTTCCACAAAAGCGTGAAAAGTGTCTGGTTTTAACCTGCAACTGACTAATTTAAAAACAAAAAAAGAAGTGGCACTTAAGGTGCCACTTCTTCTCTTAAAAATAAAGCGATATAGCCGTCTATAGGCTTAAGCTTTCAAAAGTCTTGCAATGTGAGCTTTTAATACATCAATTGCGATACGGTTTTTACCACCGCGAGGAACAATAATGTCCGCATATTGCTTAGAAGGTTCGATAAACTGCATGAACATCGGACGTACTGTTTGTTGGTATTGCTTAAGAACAGACTCCATAGTTCGGCCTCGTTCTTCCACATCACGCTTAACACGGCGAAGTAAGCAAATATCTAACGGTGTGTCCATAAATACTGTCGCATGCATCAAATCACGAAGACGAGGGTCTGTAAGAAGAAGGATACCTTCTAGAATGATCACCTTTTTAGGTGTCATTGTGGTGGTGTTAATTGTTCTTGTGTGCTCAGTGTAGCTGTACTCAGGCACTTCTACTGCTTCACCACGTACCAATTTTTCTAGGTGCTCACACAGTAGGTCGTGGTCCAACGCACTCGGGTGATCGTAGTTCGTCTTTACTCGCTCTTCCATGCTTAGGTGGCTTTGGTCGTTGTAGTAGCAATCTTCCGTGATGACACCGATTTGATGATCGCCTACTTTCGCGCGAAGCTCATTATAAATAGTGCTCGCGATCAGACTTTTTCCAGAAGCAGAAGCGCCAGCAATACCTACGATGACGCATTGATTATTATCAGACATTAGTTTGCACCCGATGATGATTTCTAGTCACATAAAAAGATAAACTGCCTGATTATAGGGAGTTCACCCCATAGTTACTAGTTGGAATTAGGGTTTAGTCATAAGTTTCTGCCTGCTCAGAGGATTAACCTCCGAGCAAACGTTAAAATGTGCAATTATCAACCAACAGGCATAGTAAACTTAGTTCACCATTGTAAAGCTAATCGCATCTGGTTTTGCTTTGCCTTGCCAAAACATCGTGCTACATACGCGATCGGCAAGTTGCTTATAATACCCTGCATGCTCACTTTCTGGGCGTCTTGCTACCGTTGGCACGCCAGCGTCAATATCTTCTCTCATAGAGATATGAAGCGGAATTTGTCCTAACAATGCTAAGCCAAATTCTTGCGACATTTTTTCAGCTCCGCCCATACCAAAAATATGCTCTTTCGCGCCACATTGACTACAAATGTGATAACTCATGTTTTCCACAACACCAATAACCGGGACATGGACTTTGTTAAACATTGCCGCTCCCTTCCTTGCATCGGCAAGGGCTAAATCTTGCGGCGTTGTGACTAGCACGCTACCTGTTACCGGAATTTGTTGTGACAGAGTCAATTGAATATCCCCCGTTCCTGGCGGCATATCAATCACCAAATAATCCAAATCTGGCCAATCTGTTTCAGTTAATAACTGCGACAATGCTTTTGAAGCCATTGGACCGCGCCATATCGCCGCTTCTGATTTATCCACCAAATAACCGATAGAGTGAGTATAGATGCCGTGAGCAAAAATGGGTTCCATCCACTTGCCATCACGAACTTCTGGTTTAGCATCTTCTTGCCCCAACATCATAGGTACAGACGGACCATAGATATCTGCATCCAACAATCCCACTTTCGCCCCAGATTGAGCAATCGCCAACGCTAAGTTAACTGCGGTAGTAGATTTACCAACGCCACCTTTCGCAGAACTGACGGCAATGATGTTCTTAACACCCTTAACCGAGTTAGCCACTTGAGTTTCTAAAGCTTTAACTCCAAGGCGAATATTAAATGGGAATTCAGCCACTTTACCCGAGGCTTGCTGCTGTTTGATCCAGTCATGCAGTACGGTTTGAAGCTCATTACTTGCGAATGGCAACGTTATATCAATAGAACCCTGTGTCGTAATCGAAATTGCGCCATGAATATCTGCCCAGTTTTCCACCAACTGTGGATGTTGGAATTGGTTAAACCAGTGACAAAAATCTTGTTTTGAAGTGAACTGATGCATAAGCCCTCCTTTTAGATGTCATGCTACCACCGTCCAGGCTCAACCAGAACCCCAAAAAAACTAAGGCATTCCGCAGTTTGACACCTTGGAGTTAGTCAGTTCATGGGGTAGTATTATCCATCAAAATTTATTTATACCTATCAAGAAAAGCGAATATTAAGTATGGCAAACGATCCAAAAAACTTTCCGTCAAGGAAAATGCTGGTAACTTGTGCCCTTCCGTACGCTAACGGTTCGATCCACCTTGGTCATATGCTTGAGCATATCCAAGCGGACATTTGGGTTCGTTACCAACGCCTACGCGGCAACACTGTAAACTTCATCTGTGCTGACGATGCTCACGGCACGCCAATCATGCTTAAAGCGCAACAGATGGGTATTACTCCTGAAGAAATGATTGCCGCAGTTAGCGAAGAGCACCAAAAAGACTTCGCTGGATTTGATATCAGCTTTGATAACTACCACAGCACACACTCAGATGAGAACCGTGAGCTAGCGTCACACATTTATCTTGAGTTGAAGAAAAATGGCTTTATCTCTAGCCGCACTATCTCTCAGCTGTTCGATCCAGAAAAAGAGATGTTCTTACCGGACCGTTTCGTAAAAGGTACCTGTCCAAAATGTAAGTCTGAAGACCAGTACGGTGACAACTGTGACAACTGTGGTGAGACTTACAGCCCAACAGAACTGATCAATCCTAAATCTGCGGTTTCTGGTGCGACGCCAGTAATGAAAGATTCAGAGCACTTCTTCTTCGACCTGCCTCAGTTTGAAAGCATGCTAAAAGAGTGGACTCGCTCTGGCTCGCTACAAGCTGAAACAGCGAACAAAATGCAAGAATGGTTCGAGTCTGGTTTGCAGCAATGGGATATCTCACGTGATGCACCATACTTTGGCTTCGAGATCCCTGGTGAGAAGAACAAATTCTTCTACGTATGGCTAGACGCGCCTATCGGCTACATGGGCTCTTTCAAAAATCTATGTGACAAGCGCGACGACCTAGATTTCGACGAGTATTGGAAAAAAGACAGCTCAGCAGAGCTGTACCACTTCATCGGTAAAGACATCGTTTACTTCCACAGCCTATTTTGGCCAGCAATGCTAGAAGGTTCTGGCTTCCGCAAGCCTAACAACGTATTCGTACACGGTTACGTAACCGTAAACGGCGCGAAAATGTCGAAGTCTAAAGGTACGTTCGTAAAAGCAAGCACTTACCTAGAGCACCTAGACCCTGAGTGTCTACGTTACTACTACGCTGCGAAGCTAAACAGCCGTATCGACGATCTAGATCTTAACCTTGAAGACTTCACTCAGCGCGTAAACGCTGACGTTGTTAACAAGATCGTTAACCTGGCATCTCGTAACGCAGGTTTCATCGCGAAACGTTTTGAAGGCAAACTGTCTGACAACTTTGCAGAGCCTGAACTTTACAACGAATTTGTTGCTGCTGCTGACCGTATCGCTGAGCTTTACGAAACGCGTGAGTTTGGTCGTGCAATCCGTGAAATCACGGCATTGGCAGACAAAGCTAACCAATACGTTGATGAAAAAGCACCGTGGGTTGTAGCAAAAGAAGAAGGCAAAGATCAGGAACTACAAGACATCTGTTCTGTCGGTATCAACCTGTTCCGCGTACTGATGACTTACCTGAAACCAGTAATGCCATCGCTAGCTGCGCGTACTGAAGCGTTTCTAAACCAAGAGCTAACTTGGGAAAACATCGCTGCTCCACTAACAGGCCACGAGATCACTAAGTTCAAAGCACTGTTCAACCGTATCGATCCGAAGAATGTTGAAGCGATGATCGAAGCATCTAAAGAAGATGCGGCGGCAGAAATGGCGGCGAAAGAGAAAGCAGAAGCGGAAAAGAACAAGGCTAGCGAAACTGAGCTAGACAAAGAGCCAATCGCTGAAGAGATTGAGTTCGACGCTTTTGCAGCAGTAGATATGCGTATCGCTCGTATCATCTCTTGTGAAGAAGTGCCAAAAGCAAACAAACTGCTTAAGTTCCAACTGGACATCGGTGGTGAAACTCGTCAAGTGTTCTCTGGCATCAAGTCAGCGTACAAACCTGAAGAGCTAGAAGGCAAACTAACTGTAATGGTTGCAAACCTAAAACCTCGTAAGATGAAGTTTGGTATGTCTGAAGGTATGATCCTAGCGGCAGGCCCTGGTGGTAGCGACCTGTGGATCCTTGAGCCACACGAAGGCGCTCAACCTGGCATGCGCGTAATGTAAGTATCTTTATTGAAAAGGCTTAACTAAATCAGTTAAGCCTTTTCTCGCAGTTAAGCTTATCGATTAAGCTTGATTGTACTACAAAGAGAATTCTTCTGGACCCCAAGTAATAATCGCGCCACATGCAAGGAAAAGTACAAAGCTGATCGTGACTACAAAAGCGAGAACTCGATCAAATGTCGTTGCGTATTTTAGTATTAACTGATCATCTACAAGTGATACTTTCGCAGGCTTGCCTCGCATTAAAACTGTAGTATACATTGGGAATCTAACCCCCCAGGTATCTCTATCCCAACCGACAGGGCCATGACCATCCTTCGACATCTTTTTCTCGATCCGCTTTACCGAAACACGAATGAAAAGCAAAGTACTAACTAACCAAGTACATCCGATAATCATATTTGTCATATCAAAATAAGACACGTTGATCCCTTTAATTCCAATGAATGTTAGAACTAACTTCATAAGCACCTTTGGCTAAATTTTGCCCTGCACTATCAGCCATCTTAGCTGCTGCATAGCCGACACCTAAGCCTACACCAATTAAGACTACGACTCCAAATGGGCCAGCAGCCAAAGCGATTCCCATTCCAGATGCAATCACTTTGGATGTGGTCCAAATGCCAGCAGCGTTGCTCGCACCAAACCCAGCAACTTCCATTGCCGCTCTTTTTTGCCAATTTTCTCCGTTATTCTTGGCATTTCGAACATTGTTAAAGCGAACACCAGCATCAATCATGATGATCTTTTTACCTACAATACTAGAGCTTTGTTCAAGAACTCGAATTGAGCGGATGTTAGCTATAGATGTTAAATGTAACTTAGTTATATCCCTACCGCTTCGCGCGATATTGACAGCCCTATTCGGGTTGCTCCAAATGTTACCGCGGCTACTTTTAATTCGCCCTGCATAATGGGCAAGTTCTTTTGTAAATTTTGCATTCAAAGAACTATGAGCTTCTTTAACTCTATATCCAAGCTTCACAAGCTCCTTTTTCTGCGCACCATTTCGTGAGGCTGTACGTACATCTAGTAAGGCATTTTGATATTTGAGCAAAGCTTTCCCGAAATTACTCAATCTGACTTGCTTTTCATTAACAGCAGTAGCGGCAGCACCTACTGCAGTATACTCATCGATTTTCCCTCCCATAGTATGATTAGTAGCATCTAAAAAAGGCTTAATCTCTTTTTCATAGAGGAGGGCTACCGCTTGTAAGTTTTCATCGCCAAACTCACTTGTTAGATTGGCTACATTTCTTTTGGTTTCTTGTGACCAACTTTTTACAGTATCAAGAGCACAAGCTATATCAGGTCTCTCGCTACGCAACTTAGCTATGTTGATCACAGAGCCTTCGTTCAGTATGAAAGGAGTACCTGCGGGAATAAAACTACCAAATATATGTGGGTTGTCCTTACGAAACTGAAGGTACCTATCCTCATCATTTGTATCGATAGGGAGCGTTATCTTTGAGTGAGTACTGAAGCATAGGTCGAATTTATTAGACAAATTAATTACCTCGAACAATCAACAAAATAGACAACTTATATCATATGAAGTGTTCGAATATTTTAATTTCTAAACATTGTGACTTGAATCAGACTAAAAAGTAATCAATATGTAACTCACAAAGAATAACGCGTACACCAAGCATCGACACCGAATAATCAAACATATTCACAAATTTGGTGAATCCATGCACCAACAACGACCATTCAAAAAGAACATTCAATATAACCAATTGTTTAAATTGAGTTTTTGTTTGGCATCAAAACTGCAATCTTCCTTGTTAGGTCCAAACACTAACAAGGAGTTGGTTATGTTTGTTTTGATTTCCACACTATTGTCCATCGCTATTTTAGCCGGAATATATCACTTATCTTCTAAACGAGAGCAGCAACATGCGCGCAAATATCAGCTGTTAACATTGTTGCGAGATGTTGTTCACCTTCTGAGACACCACCGAGCTGCTACTCACTACTCGCTTCAATTCCAACAAAACGATCAACAAAAATTGGACGCTCTTCATGATGCTCTGACTAACAAGCTGCATCTTTTAGTCGAAACATCACGGTTTGAAAACAAACCCATGTATCGCGTATTACAGATTAAAGTAGGGAAACTACTTGAACAATGGAATGACCATAGTGTTGCAAGAAACCAGATGGAGCATGGTAAGTTAATTCGTCATTGCTTGTTTTTGATGGATGAAGTAACCATCGCATGGCTAGCGGTTGAACAAAGAGATGACTTACATAATGAGTATCACATGAACTGGCAAAACATTATGGATAGCTTGGAGACCCTGACTCAGTTACGAATCAGCATTCAAGATTTAGGAGAACAAGGCGGAAATGAGCGTTTCAAAAACTATGCATCGGTCATGATGCGTAAGCTAAACCAACTAGCGGTTATCGCTCCACTTAGCATTACCTCTCCTGCTTCCACGCGCTCAATACAGACGCTAAATGAATACGTGACAGGGAGTCATGTCGACTTAACAGAAGCAGAGCTTTATGGCGTCACATCGGACTTGTCATTGACCATCTTCAATACTTACGACCATGTCCTTTCAGATGTCGTAGAGTCATTATATCTACCGTTACCCAGACTCTCGCTAGCAGGATAAACGTTCCATGCCTTATTATTGGTGCTAGGTCCGTCGCCGACTTATAAATAAAAACAAAAAAACCGCAGGCCTAAGGCACTGCGGTTTTCGTTTATTCAACTTGTCAGCGCTTAGCTGTCGTCTTCCGTGAAGTTCGTTGGTAATTGCTTTTTCATTTCGTTCCAGATCAACGCACTTTCCATACCATAATGACGAATCACCACTGGTAGTTGTTCACGCTGGCCACTTTCACAAGTTTCGAGCAATTGATGGTAAAACTTCAGAGCTAGCTCACGAGAAGCTGGATTTGAGAAGTAGTAGCTACCGACACGATCGTAGAGCTTCTTCAAACCATTAAAGATCAAACCGTAAATTTGATTTCCTGAATGGAATGCTAGGCGCTGGAAAAGCATATAATCGTAAAAGTTGAACGTTTTAGCAATCAAGATTTCTTGACGCTTCGCTTCATCTTTCTCGTTATCTTCTTTCACATTCTGCAGAACTTTTTCAGCATACGGCGAAGAAGCGATGAATTCGTCCCAGGAAGCCGCATTCATTAAAGCTTCACAAGATTCGATTACGTTCTTAATTGTACGCTCAGAGCTCTCTTTGTTCGCTTTAAATGCATAGCGCATAAAGATAGGACTGATGTTGGTACGTGCCGCAAGCAGATCTTCTACAATGTTTGTCGCATTATCAACGTCTAGCGTCATTAAAGTATCCAAAATATGCAGACCAGAGGTCTCCATAAATTGGTTAACTTTCGTAGGTTTGCCGTGCTGGATAGTCAGCCATCCATCACGGGCTAGTCGTTGAAGAACCTCTCTTAAAGTCGTTCGAGTAACACCAATCAGTTCGGACAGCTCGCGCTCAGCAGGTAAAATTGAGCCTGGAGGAAAACGGCCGTTCCAAATGCTCTCGATAATATATTTTTCTGCGAATCCCGCAGGGCTTTTCGCCTTTATGACCATTCTACTTTTTATCCAATATTGATTTCTGAGGGTCGATACTACTCATCATACCACTACTTAGCGGTTTGAGAAAATTTACGATCAATAGTGGAAACGACTCCATAACATAGAGTTAATACTCTATATGTTGTGTCAATTTAAGAGGCTCTAACATGCGAGCGAAAGCAGTAAAATATGAATTTTCATTTAATTAAACAGCTCACAAATCTCGGAGAAATAAAGACAACCGTGTCACATTTTTATATTCAAAATATGAAAAATTACTTTGTATATCACAGTTAATATTCTTTCTTAATTTGCCTTTTCTCGTCACTGACCGTCATTTAAAATCCAAGAGGATTTTTTTAAGACTTTCATGGTATAGTAACGCCGTTTTGATCGCGTTATTACATTTAAAAAGTCATTTTAGTCGGTAGCATCACGTTTTGTTATTGACTAATAAATGCCTGAGTGTAGAGTTTGCGGTCGAAAGTGAGCTGTGCTTGAGTTCAGGGGAAGTAACTTGGCAAGACTACAATAAACAAAGGATTGTTGTTTTACTAAGTTATTGTTTTTAAAGACTAGTTAATAAGTCTAACAAACAGATACTTAAGCACTATTGTAGTGTCTATTCATAATTTTGTTATAAAGAGAATTATCATGCCGATATCGCTCGGAAACGCTTTTATCAAGAACTTCCTTGGTAAAGCGCCTGATTGGTACAAAGTTGCCATTATAGCCTTCTTAATAATTAACCCGATTGTATTCTTCCTAATAAACCCATTTGTAGCTGGATGGTTGTTGGTCGCTGAATTTATTTTCACGCTAGCAATGGCATTAAAATGCTACCCATTACAACCTGGCGGTTTACTTGCTATTGAAGCCATTGCTATCGGCATGACTAGCCCTGCGCAAGTTAAGCACGAATTAGTAGCAAATATCGAAGTACTGCTACTTCTGGTATTTATGGTTGCGGGCATCTACTTCATGAAGCAGCTATTGCTGTTCATTTTTACCAAAATTTTACTTGGCATTCGCTCTAAAACCCTACTATCACTCGCGTTCTGCTTTGCTGCTGCATTTTTGTCTGCATTTTTGGATGCCTTGACGGTTATCGCCGTTGTTATCAGCGTGGCGATCGGCTTTTACTCTATCTATCACAAAGTGGCGTCTGGTAACCCTATCGGTGACCATGACCATACACAAGATGACACGATCACTGAACTAACGCGTGATGACCTAGAAAACTATCGTGCCTTTTTGCGCTCTTTGTTGATGCATGCTGGTGTAGGTACTGCCTTAGGTGGCGTAACCACGATGGTTGGTGAACCTCAAAACTTAATTATTGCAGACCAAGCGGGTTGGTTGTTTGGTGAATTCCTAATCCGTATGTCTCCAGTGACACTCCCTGTATTTTTCTGTGGTCTCATCACTTGTGCTTTAGTTGAAAAGCTTAAAGTGTTTGGCTACGGCGCGAAGCTTCCTAACAACGTTCGTCAGATCCTCGTCGATTTTGACCGTGAAGAGCGTAAAACGCGAACAAATCAAGATGTCGCAAAACTCTGGGTTCAAGGTCTTATTGCGGTTTGGTTGATCGTTGCACTCGCTTTGCACTTAGCGGCTGTCGGCTTAATTGGCCTTTCTGTGATCATTTTAGCGACCGCATTTACTGGTGTCATTGAAGAGCACTCCATGGGGAAAGCGTTTGAAGAAGCCCTGCCCTTCACTGCACTGCTTGCAGTATTTTTCTCGATCGTTGCTGTAATCATTGACCAAGAGCTGTTTAAACCAGTCATCGATGCGGTGCTTGCCGTTGAAGATAAAGGTACTCAGCTAGCTCTGTTCTATGTGGCGAATGGCTTATTATCTATGGTGTCGGATAACGTGTTCGTTGGTACGGTTTACATCAATGAAGTAAAAACTGCACTCATTGAGGGTCTCATTACTCGTGATCAGTTCGACTTACTGGCGGTGGCAATCAATACTGGTACTAACCTGCCTTCTGTTGCAACGCCAAACGGTCAAGCGGCATTCCTATTCTTACTCACATCAGCTCTCGCTCCATTAATTCGTCTGTCTTACGGTCGAATGGTTATCATGGCGCTGCCTTACACCGTCGTTCTTGCGATTGTCGGTCTGATGGGAATCATGTTCTTCCTAGAGCCTGCAACAGCTTCTTTCTACGAAGCTGGTTGGATTTTACCTCATAGTGGTGATCTGACTCCCGTAGTATCCGGTGGTCACTAAAATTTGAGTTGATTAGGAAACTTATCCACGATAAAAAGCTCTGAGTATTCAGAGCTTTTTCTATTTCAGACAGGAACAAAAACGTGACTATTTTAAATTCACTTAACCAGTTTTCAAAGGGACGTTTATCGTGGCTACTGCTTCTGCTATTCGTCGTTTTCTTTGAAGCATGTGCCCTCTATTTTCAGCACGTCATGATGCTTGCACCATGTGTCATGTGTATTTATGAAAGAGTCGCGATGATGGGAGTGGGCGTCGCTGCAATGGTTGGTATATTGGCACCCAAGAACCCAATTTTCCGCTGGCTAGGTTTGATAGGCTGGGGATTAAGTGCTTACAAGGGTTTGTTACTTGCAATGCAGCACGTTGACTACCAGTTTAATCCATCACCATTCGCGACTTGTGATTTATTCGTCACATTCCCTAGCTGGGCTCCGCTCAATCAGTGGGTTCCTTGGATGTTTGAAGCATATGGTGATTGCTCTAAGGTTGTGTGGCAGCTCCTTGATTTATCAATGCCACAATGGTTAGTCGTAATTTTTGCAGGCAATTTAATCGCTTTGGCATTAATTGTAATTGCACAATTCTTCCCTGCAAAACGCGTTAATCCAATTCGTTAATCCTACTGACGCGTAAAAATTAACAAAAAGCCGACCATCTGATCGGCTTTTTGTTAAGTGGATAGCGCGGCGATTCGCTTTAGCCGCGTGATTGACCACAGCACTGCTTGAATTTTTTTCCGCTCTCACAAGGACAGGGATCATTGCGCCCGATACCTTTGAATGGGTTTAGGCTTTGAGCTTTATTTCCTACCATCAACTCATCCGCGCCCAGCGCGACTTCACCGACCATTAAATCAAGCTGGTCGACTAAATCTGTCAGGGCCGGTGGCGTTTCAATACCTGCGTCGCGCATCTGTTGCTGCGTTGCTGGCTCATCGATAGCCAGCATCAAAGTGGTCAGTAATGCTTGCAGCATACGCTGTAATCCATCATTGAGCTCAACGTCTTGCCACTGTTCTTCAATCATTGGCCAAACAGACATAAAGCCTTCGGCAAAATCAGTAAGTTGTTCAGGTTCTTTGCCTGTTAGCTCTAGCACGGAATATTCGTTTCGTTGAATTCGGTTATGCTGCTTGTGAATTTGCTCTTCCACAGCTGGTTGAATCGCTTTGAATCCCTCACCTAATAGCGGCTCTAACCACTTTTCAGGAGCGAGTGGTTTTGTCGTCAGATTCGCAGCTAACACTGCGCCTTCGATAAATAGGCAAGATTCATCGACCTGAACTTCACCTTTTTCAATCAATGTGTATTGCATGACATCTGGTTTCCCATAAATTTGGCGGCATTATACCTCAGAGCTCAAAAGCAAGTAACCTAACGTTGTGTGTTTGACGGCATTGGGCGCTTCGAGTCTTTTAATGACAAACTTAACTTACATCGCTACAATCGCCCTCCTTTTTACCACCAAACTGTATTAGGCAAGCTATGCGAGTTGTACTAGGCCCAATGGAAGGCGTTTTAGATCATTTGATGCGCCAAATCCTGACCGAGATAAACGACTATGACCTGTGTGTTACGGAGTTTGTTCGCGTAATCGACCAGCTATTACCCGATCATGTGTTTCACCGTTTATGCCCAGAGCTGTTGCAAGGTTCTCAGACTGCATCTGGTGTGCCAGTACATGTGCAATTGTTGGGACAGGAACCGAACTGGATGGCTGAGAACGCAATTAAAGCGGCAAATCTTGGTGCCAGAGGCATTGATATAAACTTTGGTTGCCCAGCCAAAATGGTCAACAAAAGTAAAGGTGGAGCAGCGCTACTCCAGCATCCAGAGCTCATTCACCGTGTTGTGAAAGCTTGTCGAGAAGCCGTTCCAGAAGCCATTCCCGTAACTGCAAAAATTCGTCTTGGCTGGGAGAACCCTGAAGATTGCTTTGAAATTGTCGATGCCATTCAGTCTGCTGGCGCAAATGAATTGACCGTACACGCACGTACTAAACAAGGTGGTTATAAAGCTTCTGAGATAAAATGGGATTACATCAACCAAATTCGCGAACGTTTCGATATCCCACTGATAGCGAATGGTGAAATTTGGAATTATGAAGACGGTCAACGTTGCATTGAAACGACTGGCGTTAACTCTTTGATGGTGTGCCGAGGCGCTTTCAATATCCCTAACTTAGGCAATATGGTGAAACATAACCACCAGCCAATGTCATGGCCCGAGGTGGTTGAGTTGCTCATCTATTACTCCAAGTTTGAGATGAAAGGCGATAAAGGCTTGTATTACCCAAACCGCGTAAAACAATGGTTCTCTTACTTACGTCAGGCTTATCCTGAAGCAAAAGACCTATTTAGAGAAATCAGAACGTTCAACAAAGCCGCACCAATTGTTGAGCATATTCAACGCTACCGCGATGACTTAAACTCTCAGGTTGCATAACTCACGAACACAAAAAAGGACGAATATCTCGTCCTTTTTTGTACCTAAATCCTAGTAACAGATCTTATTTTTGCCGGTACTTTTGGCTTGATATAACTTTTCATCCGCCGCTTTAAACAATTCATCAAAGTTTTCTACTCGGCTCTCTTTACTAAACACCACACCGCCAGAGATCGTAAAGCCTTCTTTCGTTACGCGTGTCGAGCGCTCATCTATGGCTTTTTTTACTCTGTCTAAAATGAGTTTAATGCCTTCTGAATCTTCGTCATAAATAGCTAAAACGAACTCTTCGCCACCAAACCTTGAGGCAACATCGGTATGGCGAATATTTTCACGTATACATTTTGCAACAAGCTGAATTGCAGAATCACCGACATCATGACCATAGGTGTCGTTGATCTTCTTGAAGTTATCAATATCGAACACTGCCAAAGCAACCTGTTTTTTTGTCATCTTATTACGCCACACGGTTTGCATACCTCGACGATTCAATAAGCTGGTCATTGGGTCTCTTGCTGCCAGTTCTTTAAAGTAACGTCGCTCGCTGTGCATATTCACATAGAACAAGACGACGGTACTCAGCACGTAAATAAATAGTGCGACAATAAGGCTGTATTTTTCAAAAACCGCTAGGTTCTTAGCTTCATCCCAAAGGTTGTACTCGTAGTACATACTGTGATTCGCACTCAATCGCTCTAATTCGACTGGTTTGATTCGTGTACTGTTTGAAGGAATGGATTGTAAATTGGAAACCAAATGAAACTGACCAACAAGACCTAGCGACGAAGCCATGAGCGTATTGATGTCGAAATCAATAGACAAAACACCTTGATGTTCTCCTTTCTCATAGACGGGTACCGTCATACTAATGACTTGACCTTCCATCGAGTCCAACACAGGCCCTGGTCCAGCCAAGGTAATGTTCACTTTATCTTGCGCGGTTTTTTGCCAAAAAGGTCGGGCTTTTAGCGTTGACAAAAGCTCTCTTGTGAAATTTTTTGCGTAGGTATCGGGTGAGGAGATAACGTAACCGCGCTTGTCAATGTAATGGATTCCAACAATGTGCGATTCAATATCGTGCAGAAATGACAATGACGGCGCAAAACCCGCCTTTTGTTCAGCTAACTGGTTAATCGTTGAACCTTGCTGACATAAGCTTTCGTCCCCTACGATCATATAATCAAGGTCAACCGCAGGTAACCCTTCACTATAAACACTTTCGAGTAATAACACATCTATAGGCCAAAGATAACAAAGCCCTTCTTTGACTAAAGAATTATGTTCTTCAAACAGTGGGTTAGCGTAATTGGTATAGTTGGTGAAGCTGTAATCTAAAGCCGTGAGTACTTTAATACCGCGAGACATTGCACGCTCGATACGCGAATACTCAGAATCGATATAGCGGTTAACCGCATCATAGTAATTTTTCGTTGTCACGAGTAAAACCACTACAAATAACGCCAGAGGAAAAAAGATGACAAATGAGAGGCTAAATCGCCTTTGGTTTACCATTGAGTACCATGCATATGAAAGGTCAATAGTCTCTTATGACTGCTATTAAATTGATACTCGTTATCTGGTGACGCATGCAATGCAGCACCAGATAACAAGAGACCAAACAAATGTGTGCGCGCTGTTTGAGACCGTTTATATATTAAAGGAGTTTAATCAATATAGAGTGTGGTGTCACTTTAGTCGCCATAATTTGCAGCTCTGTGCCGACATATTGACAGAGATATGACCTTTATAATCAAGCTGTTCTGTGTCATCTAACAACGATATAACTTGGCTAACCTCCAAGCCCAGTTGCCACATAGGTAAATCGATTGAACATTCATTACCACTGAGATTAATCATAACAACGACTGCTTCACGACCTAGTACACGTGCGTACGCCAACTGGTTGTTAGTGCAATGCAGCCATTGAATACAGCCCGACTGTAAAGGCTTACATTGTTTACGTATCTTGATCCATTGTTGGTAAAGCGATAGCCATTGTGAACTTTCGATTTCATTCCAAGGAAAACAACGACGATTATCCGGGTCTAGACCTCCTTCTAGACCGACTTCACTCCCGTAGTAAATACAAGGCGTGCCAACGTAAGTCATAAGCATTGCTAGCGCGATGTTCATTTTACGCTTATCACCATCAACCAATGTGATAAACCGAGCAGTATCGTGACTATCGAGTTGATTTAGCTGCGATAGCTGATTAGAAAATGGGATTTTTGCTCTGGCTTCGTCCAACCATGCTTTAAACTCCAAACCATCAATGTTGATTGGATCGTACATAATGTCTTGTCGTGCGATAAAAGCTCGGACTGGATGAGCAAAACCGTAGTAGTTCATCGCCCCATCCTCTTGATCACCTTGCAACCACTGCGTTGCTTCAAAAAAGTGCTCACCTAACACATAAGCATTCGGTTTTACTGACTTAGTCGCATTACGAAACGCTGCCACATAATGAGCATTGTTTTTCGCGCCGTCCCCTTCGCCAAGCATATGAATTACATCAAACCGCCAGCCATCAACCAAGTACGGTGGCTTCAGCCAGTACTTGATGACAGACTCTTCACTTTGGTAGATGTAGTCGCGCACCTGTTCATTTTCGAAGTTCAGAACCGGTAAGTTACCAATGCCTTTCCAACCAATGTAGTGATTGGTTTCGCCTTCGAAAAAGTAGTAATCACGGAACTTTGACTGCGGATTGCCATATGCTCCTTCTCCTTTTTGTTGGATATCAAACCAAGGATGATGCACTGACGTGTGGTTAAACACCGCGTCTAAGACAATCTTCATATTCTTACCACGGATTTTCTCACACAGTTCAGCAAACTGATCGTTGGTGCCGAACATAGGGTCAACAGTGAAGTAATCAGTGGTGTCGTATTTATGATTACTTGGTGAAGAAAAGATCGGATTGAAATAAAGCGCAGTAACGCCGAGCTGTTCAAGATAGTCCAACTTTTGTTCTACACCTTTGAGGTCGCCGCCAAAGAATTCACGTGCCCCGGTATTTTGGTGAGAGCCTACCGCGTCTCCCCACGCCTTGACGACCGATGCAGAATCATACTGAACATAAGCGTGGCGAATATCAGACTCACTTTTACTAGCAGAAAAACGGTCAGGAAAGATTTGATAGAAAACTTGCTCTTGGACCCAGCTTGGTGGTTGATGGTTTACATTCAACTTAAAGTGGAACTCTTTGGGTGGAATACGCTTTTGCACACCCCGTGCATCGAGCCAGTATTGTTGTCCGTCTTTGAGGATCTTAAACACATAATGTGTGACATCTCGATCTCGATTTGGTCGAAACGATGCCTCCCATAGTAACAATTCCCCAGCTGTTCCAATTTGAGCCATGTCGACCAGATATTCTTCATTGTCCGGCTCAATACGCACATAGACGGAATCAAAATCCAATGTCTCGGTTTTCAGTCTGACTGTAATTTGCTCGTCATTAAAAGCTAAACCATCAATAGTTTGACTATGAAAAATAAATGGCAGGTTCATTATGGGCACTCCTCGTCATCGGATATGCCACTATGTTATTGAAGAATTAGAGACAAGAAATCCTCCTTGCGAGTTGACATATCAGCCAATTTTCTCAAGGAGGATCACACTTAGTAGGCGTAGTGACTTGTCGGATACCGCTTAGTTCAACAAGAGACTGTCATCTGCCAGCTCTTCACCACGCACTTTGGAGAACATATCCAACAAGTCTGGTACTTGCATGTTAGCGCGCTGCTCTCCAGCCACATCAAGCACAATTTCACCTTGGTGAAGCATTACGGTCCTATCGCCACATGCTAATGCGTCTTTCATCGAATGCGTCACCATCATCACTGTTAAATCGAACTCATCGACAATACGTTTAGTTAAGTCGATAACAAACGCCGCCATACGAGGATCAAGCGCAGCCGTGTGTTCATCAAGCAATAACAGCTTACTCTCCGATAACGTCGCCATCACAAGGCTAACGGCTTGTCGTTGTCCACCAGACAGCAACCCAATGCTATCACCCAAGCGGTCTTCTAAACCAAGACCGAGGATGCTAATTCGCTCTTGGAACAGCTTGCGACGTTTAGTAGAGAGCGCCAATCCCCAGCTGCGTTTTTTACCACGCATGTGCGCTAGAGCCATGTTCTCTTCTATCGTCAGTTCACCACAAGTCCCGGCCAATGGATCTTGAAACACTCGGGCACATTGCGTCGCACGTTGGGCTACCGTCTGCTTGGTGACGTCTTTGCCATCAATGATCACCTGACCACCTATCATCGGCGTCTCACCTGTCACCGCACCAAGCAACGTGGATTTTCCTGCCCCATTAGAACCAATCACGGTAAGAAATTGATGCTCTGGAACCTCTAAAGAGACGCCTTTCAATGCACGATTTTCCAAAATCGTCCCAGGGTTGAACGTGACCTGAATATTATTTAGTTCGATCATAATGCCTCCCCAGAACCATTTTTTGATGCCGCTTGTTTAGCATCAGTAACGCGTTGTTTCGCTCTCATGCTCTGTTTTAGCTTTGGAGCAATAAGCGCCACAGCCACCAATACTGCGGTAACAAGGTTGAGGTCTGAAGCTTGTAAACCAAACATGCCAGAGCTCAAAGCGAAAGCCACTGCAAGGCGATAAAGTACCGAACCGATGATGACCGCAAATACCGCAACCCAAATCTTGCGCCCGGGAATAAGGGTCTGCCCCAAAATCACAGCTGCCAAACCAACGACAATGGTGCCCACGCCAGAGGTCACATCCGCAAAGCTGTTCGTTTGTGCAAACAACGCGCCTGCGAATCCCACAAACCCGTTGGATAAAGCCAAGCCAAAGTAGGTATAAAAGCCAGTGCTCGCCCCTTGCGCAGAAACCATACGCGCATTCACACCCGTGGCTCGTAAACCAAGACCAAAGTCGCTGTTCAGCAGGCGAATGACAAAGAAAGCGGAAAGAAGAACTAAGACCCCAACAACCAGAGGGCGAATAAACATCGCATCGCCCAATGCTTCAAACGGAGTGAGAATAGTATCCTCTCCAAGCAACGCCATATTAGGTTTGCCCATAATACGAATATTAATTGAAAATGCAGCGATCATGGTAAGAATGGAAGCTAACAGGTGTAAAATACCACACCGAATAGCCAGAAAAGCGGTTACCCACCCCGTCATACTACCAGCTATCATCGCCATTATTGTCGCAAGCCAAGGATTAATACCTGCGACAATCGCCGTTGCAGCCACCGCAGCTCCCATTGGAAAGCTGCCATCCACACTCAAATCGGGGAAATCGAGAACACGGAACGTAAGATACACACCCAGAGCGACTAGGCCATAAATCAAGCCAATTTCGAGTGCGCCAAAAAAAGCAAATGCAGACATAACTGCTCCTTTCTGCATGCTCAGGCTGGCTAATACCAACCTGAACGTAAGACTTCTAACGTATACTCCCCCTTCTTCTCTAGCAGAATGCTCTACACGAGAAATCCGGCGAGTATCAATTTTGGGGCAAGCCTCTACCAACCAACGTGACAGGCTTAACCCCAAAAAGCGTTACTTATTGCATGCTTGTCGCACGTTCAACCACAGAACTTGGCAGCTTGATACCGAGCTTAGATGCTGCGCTTTCATTAATTACAAGGTCAGAGCCCGTCGCGACTTTTACATCCAGCTTGCCTGGTTCTTGACCATCAAGAATCGCCGCCACGTAATCCGCGGTTTGTACACCAACCTGGTAGTAGTCAAAACCTAAGCCTGCAATAGCACCCTTTTCGACATACGACGTCGCGCCACCAAATACAGGTTTCTTCGCTTGATTCGCTGCCACAATCATCCCTTCAATCGCACTTGCAACTGTATTGTCTGTTGGGGCGTAAAGAATGTCTGATTTCGCTGCAATCGCTTGAGTCGCAGACTGAACATCAGCACTTTTTAGTGCGGTCGCTTCAACCACTTGTATGCCTTTTGCTTTTGCGCTTTCTTTTAGTAATTCAACTAAAGTCACGGCATTAGCTTCACCGGGATTAAATACAACCCCGATGCTTTTCACCTGAGGAAGAATTTCTTGGATGAGATCGACATGCTGAGCAACGGGGGAAAGATCAGACAGGCCAGTTACGTTTTTACCTGGTTGTTCCATCGACTTAACCAATTTCGCACCAACCGGATCTGTTACCGCAGTAAAGACAACAGGAATAGAGCGAGTAGCCGACACCAAAGCTTGTGCCGAAGGTGTCGCGATGCCAACTAACACATCAGGATTTTCGCCGACGTACTGACGGGCAATTTGCACCGCAATCGCTGGATTACCCTGTGCGGTCTTATAATCAAATTCTAGATTTTTGCCTTCTTCGTAGCCTTTCGCTTTCAAACCATCAAGTAACCCTTGGCGCGTCGCGTCTAACGCCGGGTGTTCGACAATCTGTGAAACTGCGACAGTTGCAGTGGCGGCCAGTACATTGGTAGAAGAGAAAATAGCAGTAGCTGATAGAACGGCAGTGGCTAATAAACGTTTCGTTTTCATCATAACTCCTTGATGTGACTTCGTCCTTGTTTCACGAGCTTTCAATATGTGTATCGACTCGTGAATTCAAATGTTTGAAGGCGGTATTGTTGTGTTCATATAACTGTGCACTTCTTGCGCATCTTGTTTTTATTATTACTACTAAGTCTTAGTAAAGAAAAGAAAGATTTAACACTAAAGCAACATTTGTGATCGGGGGGACTTCTTCATCCGGAAAGAATCTTTGGTAAACAAAGCTTCGCTCGCTTCATCAACGACCGTCAAAGTAGGTAATAGAGGCAGGATCAAAAATGGAGCGGCCAGTGCACACTCCATTTCAAACAATTTAAATTAGAACCAACGCTCTAATGACGATTTATCGAGCTGGCGAAACGCTCGGTTCAATATTATCGCAAGCTCTTTGTAACGAGGGCGAGCTTTTACAGGCTCTAAGGCAAAGCCTGTTTCCACAATTTTTTGATGCAACTCCCGATACCAAGAGGCCAAAGAAGGCGGCAATTTCGTGTTGGATCGAGCACCAAGCCACCAAATGCCTTGAAGTGGCAAGCTAATCGCAAACAAGGCGACAACAATGGATTGAGGTAACGCGTGGTAATTGTTGAATGCCATTTGAGTGAGTACGCTGATCGCAGCAACGGCTGGCATGACTTTAATGCCAAAGCGAGTCGCCTTAATGATACGCTGTTCCGGAAATATGGCGCTTAGCTCTTTACGAACCGGCCAGATCTCCATGTAATTCTGGCCATCTTTCAGGCTATGGATCAATCCGACTTTATTACTCATACCGCTCTCTCACTAAAAAATAGTTGAACATTTCAACTGAAGGTACAAAAAATTGATGAAAGTTAATATTCTTTCAAATTTTTTTTGTTATCATTGCTTATTATCGCTATCCTTTGCAGACCCTCAATCTCATTGTTGCTGTTATTTACAATTTAAGCAACTCCGAGATATCTATCTGCACGGATCGCATCATAGTGATGGAAGGGTTCATCACTATTTCTTTATATGGAATTAGAACAATTTTTGACCAGGATTAGTACGCAGCCTTCTGGGTATCGGCTATTCTTGTGATTAATTTTTCATTCTTTAACTGATTTTTTATCAGACGAATAACAGGTAGTCATACATGTCTAAGCTAGTTTTAGTTTTAAACTGCGGTAGTTCTTCTCTTAAATTTGCCGTTGTTGATGCCGAGAACGGCGACGAGCACTTGTCAGGTCTTGCTGAGTGTCTTCACCTTCCTGAAGCTCGCATCAAGTGGAAACTTGATGGCAAGCACGAAGCTCAACTAGGCAATGGTGCAGCTCACGAAGAAGCACTAGCGTTTATGGTAGAAACTATTCTTGCTTCTAAGCCAGAGCTTAAAGCTAACCTAGGCGCAATCGGTCACCGTATCGTTCACGGCGGCGAGCAGTTCACTCAATCTGCACTAATTACTGATGAAGTTCTAAAAGGTATTCAAGACGCTGCAACATTTGCACCTCTTCATAACCCTGCTCACATCATCGGTATCGAAGCGGCTAAGAAAAACTTCCCAGAGCTGAAAAACGTTGCTGTATTTGACACTGCGTTCCACCAAACTATGCCTGAAGAGTCTTACCTATACGCTCTTCCATACAACCTATACAAAGAACACGGTATCCGTCGTTACGGCATGCACGGTACTTCTCACTTGTTCATCACTCGTGAAGTTGCAGGCCTACTAAACAAACCAGTTGAAGAAGTAAACATCATCAACTGTCACCTAGGTAACGGCGCATCTGTATGTGCGATCAAGAACGGTCAATCTGTAGACACTTCTATGGGTCTTACTCCACTTGAAGGTCTGGTAATGGGTACTCGCTGTGGCGACATCGACCCTGCTATCGTCTTCCACCTACACGACGCTCTAGGTTACTCTGTTGATCAAATCAACACGATGCTAACTAAAGAGTCTGGTCTTCAAGGTCTAACTGAAGTGACTTCTGACTGTCGTTTCGTTGAAGACAACTACGGTCAAAAAGAAGAAGCAACACGCGCAATGGACGTGTTCTGCCACCGTCTAGCTAAATACGTTGCTGGCTACACTGCTTCAATGGAAGGCCGTCTAGACGCAATCACTTTCACTGGCGGTATCGGCGAGAACTCTGGCCCTATCCGTGAAATGGTTCTAAACCGTCTTGGCATCTTCGGTATCGAAGTAGATAGCGAAGCTAACCTTAAAGCTCGCTTCGGCGGCGAAGGCGTTATCACGACTGAAAACAGCCGTATCCCTGCAATGGTTATCTCTACTAACGAAGAGCTAGTCATCGCTGAAGACACTGCTCGCCTGACAGGTCTTTAATTGAATTCCTGGCTAGCCACTCGGCTAGCCAGATTTTCATTCAAACGAATTTCTTAGGGGCTCAACTCCTATTCTTCGAGCTTCATGGAATAAGAGTTGAGCTTTTATCCCCCAAATAGCTAAAGGTACTCTACGAATGTCTCGTACTATTATGCTTATCCCTACTAGCGCAGGCGTTGGCCTAACAAGCGTTAGCATGGGTGTTCTTCGCGCTATGGAGCGTAAAGGCGTTAAAGTTTCTTTCTACAAGCCAATCTGTCAGCCACGTTCAGGTGGTGATCAGCCAGATCTGACTTCAACTATCGTTGGTCGTAACAGCGATATGAAGATCGGTGAACCAATGGCGATGTCTGTTGCTGAAAGCCTAATCGGTAACGACAACATGGACGAGCTGCTAGAAACCGTTGTTGAACGTTACAACCAAATCAACAAAGACGCAGACGTTACGCTAATCGAAGGTCTTGTACCTACTCGTAAGCACCCATTTGCAAACCAAGTAAACGCGGAAATCGCGGCAACACTTGGTGCAGAAATCGTGCTAGTTGCGACTCCAGGTACTGATAACCCTGCGCAACTGAAAGAGCGTATCGAAGTAGCATGTTCTAACTTCGGCGGCACTAAAAACAAAAACATCTCAGGTGTTATCATCAACAAGCTAAACGCTCCTGTTGACGAAGCTGGCCGTACTCGCCCTGACCTATCTGAAATCTTTGACGATGCAGACAGCGCGAAACAAAACGAATTGAAAGTGATGGAAATTTTTAACACTTCTCCAATTCGTGTACTAGGCTGTGTGCCATGGAGCATTGATCTGATTGCGACTCGTGCAATCGACATGGCTAAGCACCTGAAAGCAGATATCATCAACGAAGGTGACATCAACACTCGTCGCATCAAGAGCATCACTTTCTGTGCACGTTCTCTGCCAAACATGATTGAGCACTTCAAACCGGGCTCTCTACTTGTTACTTCTGCAGACCGTCCTGATGTTATCGTTGCTGCTTCTCTTGCTGCAATGAACGGTGTGGATATTGGTGCAGTACTGCTAACTGGCGGTTACGATATCCCTAGCGAAATCGAAGGCCTATGTAAACCAGCATTCGACACTGGTCTACCTATCTTCAAAGCACAAGGTAACACTTGGCAAACGTCTCTAAACCTACAGAGCTTCAGCATCGAAGTACCTGCAGACGATAAAGAGCGTATCGAGTTCATCAACGAACACGTTGCTGGCCACATCGACGGTAACTGGATCGAGTCTATGACTGAAGGCACTCAGAAGTCTCGTCGTCTAAGCCCACCAGCGTTCCGTTACCAGCTAACTGAACTTGCTCGTAAAGCAGGTAAGCGTATCGTTCTTCCAGAAGGTGACGAACCACGCACAGTTAAAGCAGCGGCAATCTGTGCTGAACGCGGCATTGCAGACTGTGTACTTCTAGGTAACCCAGATGAAATCCGTCGCGTAGCGGCTCAACAAGGCGTTGAGCTAGGTACTGGTGTAACCATCATTGATGCAGATGCTGTTCGTGAAAACTACGTTGCTCGCCTAGTTGAGTTGCGCGGTGCTAAAGGCATGACTGAAGTTGTGGCTCGTGAGAAGCTACAAGATTCAGTATTCCTAGGCACAATGATGCTTGAGAACGACGAAGTTGACGGCCTAGTTTCTGGTGCTGTTCACACTACGGCGAACACTATCGTTCCTCCGTTCCAAATCATCAAGACGGCACCAAATGCGTCTATCGTATCTTCAGTATTCTTCATGCTTCTGCCTGATCAAGTACTGGTTTACGGTGACTGTGCAATCAACCCAGATCCAACTGCTGAACAGCTTGCTGAAATCGCTATCCAATCTGCTGACTCTGCAGCAGCATTTGGTATCGAACCACGCGTTGCAATGATCTCTTACTCTACAGGTGAATCTGGTAAGGGTGCAGACGTTGATAAAGTACGTGAAGCAACAAAACTGGCTCAAGAGAAACGTCCTGATCTTATCATTGACGGCCCTCTACAGTACGACGCTGCTATTATGGAAAACGTTGCTGCTTCTAAAGCACCAAACTCTCCAGTTGCAGGTAAAGCGACAGTATTTGTATTCCCAGACCTAAACACGGGTAACACAACTTACAAAGCGGTACAACGTTCAGCTGACCTAGTATCTATCGGTCCAATGCTGCAAGGTATGCGTAAGCCTGTAAACGACTTGTCTCGTGGCGCGCTAGTAGACGACATCGTGTACACCATCGCTCTAACAGCTATCCAAGCAGACCAAGAAGCTAAATAATCGCTTCTGACATCTAGTTGGATATAGATACAAAGCCCTCGATTCGTCGAGGGCTTTTTCTATTGCTGGCCAGAACACTTATTTGTTTTTTATACCAATCACTGCACAACCTATAATTACTGGTGCACAAAGCTTTTCTCCCTATCGCCCCCCATACCTAATCGACATTGCTCGTGCTTGTTCTTACACCGATTGACCCACTCCCAAAAAATGCATTGGCTCCAAAGCAGCACGGTCCTGTTCAATTTATCGACATTATTTACGTTTTAGCTAAACTTTTTTGCTAGGAAATACGTAAAAGCTACTGCAATGCAAAAACTCATTGACTGCTAAGGAATATATATGAAGGATTTCATCAATACATCACTGATAAAGTTTGGTTTAGCTGCGTTTCTGATTAGTTTTTCTTCATTCAGCTTTTCCGCCCCGAGTATTAAAGGCGTCGATCAAGATATGTCCGGAGGAACGGTGACCGCTGAAATGGCTCATGCTGATGACAATGGGTGGATGGTTGTCCACCGAACAGACGAATCAATGAAGCCTGGTCCTGTTATCGGCTACGCTCCGTTAAAAATGGGAAAGAATGAAAACGTAAATGCAATTTTGATGGAACCAGTAGAATCAGGCGATATGCTGATGTTAATGGTCCACGGAGAGAAAGGTGGCATGAAGACTGGCGTGTTTGAGTATACGCTCGGCGCTAAAGAGGACGGTCCTGTAAAAGTGGACGGAAAGCTAGTGATGGACATCGTACGCGCTAAGTAAGGTGGCGATGAATGAAAAAGTAAACTTCCTACTCCAGGTATTTAGATGACACAAAAGTACTTAACGGCATTACTAACCGTTAAGTACTTTTTCATTTGCGATGGAAGCAGCAAACTAGCCAATACTTTCTCTTCCATGAGGAGTATTTAAGTCTAAATCAGGCCCTTTGGGTACAACTTGCGTCGGATTAATCCCAGTGTGGCTGAAGTAGTAGTGGCGTTTAATGTGATAGAAATCCGTCGTTTCTTCGACGCCTTCGACTTGATATAACTCTTTTAAGTAGCCTTGTATATTTTCGTAGTCTGCGATGCGCTGCTTGTTACACTTGAAATGCCCCACATACACCGCATCAAAACGAATAAGAGTCGTAAACAAACGCCAATCAGCCTCAGTAATTGTGTTCCCTGCTAAGTAACGATGCGTCGCTAAGTGAGCATCGATTTTATCTAACGCATTAAACAAAGAATCAAACGCTTCTTCATACGCCTCTTGTGTAGTCGCGAAGCCACAACGATACACTCCGTTGTTGACATTCGGATAAACAAAATCGTTCCACTCATCAATAACGTGTTTTAGATGATCTGGATAGTAGTCGTCGTGATTCCCTGTTAACGCATTGAATTCCGAATTGAACATGCGAATGATCTCTGACGACTCGTTTGACACAATAGTATTGGTCTTTTTATCCCAAAGTACAGGCACGGTTACGCGGCCCGTGTAATCGGGTTTGGCCTGCGTGTAAATTTGATACATGCGCGTGTGACCAAACAATGGCTCAGGAAGCCCCATTTGCCAACCTTGGCTGAGCATATCAGGGCAAACGACCGTGACATCAATATGTGGTTCTAAACCTTTCAGCTTGCGGAAAATGAGGGTTCGATGTGCCCACGGACAAGCAAGAGAGACATACAAATGGTATCGACCGGACTCTGGTGTAAACTCCGCATCAGGGTCGTTTTTAACCCAGTTACGGAATCCGGCATCTTCGCGCACAAATTTGCCACCATTTGATTTTGTGTCATACCAGACATCTTGCCAAACACCTTCAACCAACTTACCCATGATTGCTCTCCTCTCGTTCTGTTTGTGTCTATATTAGCGTTTCCTATCAAACAGAGAATCATCGAACTTAGGACATCATGTTCAAGAAATTCGAATGTATAAATCAGACACATAAAAAAAGCGCGACCCGATGAAGGTGTCGCGCTTAAGCCCGTCACAGGCTGAATTTATACACTAACGTGTAAACAAGATACCGCGTGAACGTCATTACCTAAAATGGTTGGCTTTGTCTTCGCACACTCTTCGGTTGCTTGTGGGCAACGAGTTCGGAATACACAACCCGACGGTGGGTTGATAGGTGAAGGAAGATCACCCTCTAGCATTTGGATTTTCTTATTGCGCTCAATATCCGGGTCCGGGATCGGAACCGCAGACATCAGCGCACGCGTATATGGGTGCTTAGGATCAGCAAACAGAGCCTCGGCCTCGCCAAGTTCCACGGCATTACCTAAATACATAACTAAAACGCGATCTGAAATGTGTTTAACGACAGACAAGTCATGCGCAATGAATACCAGAGAAAGCCCTAACTCTTTTTGAATCTCTTTAAGCAGGTTAACAACCTGAGCTTGAATAGATACATCAAGCGCCGATACTGGCTCGTCACAAATGATCATCTTAGGCTTAAGGATAAGCGCACGCGCTATCCCGATACGCTGACACTGACCACCCGAGAACTCGTGTGGGTAACGGTTAATCACGTTAGGTAATAGGCCAACTTTCGCCATCATCTCTTTAACGCGATCTTTCACTTCCTGCTTAGACAGTTCTGGATAGAATGTCTCAAGAGGTTCAGCAATGATATCACCAACAGTCATACGCGGATTCAGCGATGCCAATGGGTCTTGGAAAATCATCTGAATTTCTTTACGCGTCTCACGGCGCTGAACGCTTTTCATTTTAGTAAGGTCTTGACCCAACCAAACTACTTGGCCGTCAGTAGCTTCAACCAGACCAATGATGGCACGAGCAAACGTCGATTTACCACAACCTGATTCACCTACTACACCAAGCGTTTCCCCTTCGTATAGTCGAACGTTCACGCCATCTACCGCTTTCAGGCTCGAAGGCTTTGACCACGGCCATGCCGACTTTGAGGCAATGCTGAAGTGAACTTTCAGCTCAGAAATGTCCAGAATTAGTTTTTTGTCTACTGCGTTCATTTGTTCCAAGCCTCCCATTCAGAAAAACATGCACGCTGACGACCATCACCAAATGGTGTCAGAATTGGCGCCTCGCGCTTACAACGATCCATCACACGGTGACAGCGCTCTTGATAAGGGCAGCCCGGCGGTAGACGAAGCAAGTTTGGTGGATTGCCAGGAATGGTCGGCAGAATTTCACCCTCGGTATCGAGGCGAGGAATCGCCTTCAGCAGACCCTCCGCATAAGGATGGCTTGGATTATAGAAAATTTCGTTTACGTTGCCGTACTCCATGGTACGGCCTGCATACATCACCAGCACCTTGTCACACGAACCTGCAACCACACCAAGGTCGTGCGTGATCATGATGATCGCTGTGTTGAACTCAGATTTCAGCTCATTCAACAAGTCCATGATCTGTGCTTGTACCGTCACATCAAGTGCTGTTGTTGGCTCATCGGCAATAAGCAGTTTAGGACGACATAACAACGCCATCGCGATCATTACACGCTGACGCATACCGCCTGAAAACTCATGCGGGTACATCGTGATACGCTTACGTGCTTCAGGGATTTTTACCGCTTCTAGCATGCGTACTGATTCTTCAAATGCTTCCGCTTTGCCCATGCCTTTGTGCAGCATAAGCACTTCCATCAACTGATCACTCACTTTCATGTAAGGGTTCAGTGATGTCATTGGGTCTTGGAAGATCATTGCGATCTGTTCCGCACGCACTTTGTTCAGTTCTTTTTCTGGTAAGTTTAGGATTTCTTTGCCTTCAAACTTTGCGCTACCAGAAATAATACCGTTCTTAGCCAAAAGGCCCATGATTGCGAATACGGTTTGAGATTTACCTGATCCCGACTCTCCAACGATACCTAAGGTTTCGCCTTGGTTGAGAGAGAAGTTCAAATCGTTTACTGCGGTTACGATACCATCTTGCGTGGTGAATTCGACGCGCAGATCTTTGACATCTAATAAGCTCATCATTGCTTCCTTAATCTTATCTTTTAATTATCTGTCTTTTGGATCCAGCGCATCGCGCAGGCCGTCACCAACGTAGTTGAAGCAGAATAGCGTCACAACCATGAACACTGCTGGGAATGCCAGCTGCCAGATTGCTACTTCCATTGTCTGTGCACCTTCTTGTAGAAGAGCGCCCCAACTTGTCATTGGTTCCTGAACACCAAGACCAAGGAATGATAGGAATGATTCCGTTAGAATCATACTTGGGATAAGCAGCGTAGAGTATACCGCTACAATACCCAGTACGTTCGGTACGATATGACGAGTAATGATTTTCCAGTTGCTTACACCACACACATGTGCCGCTTCGATAAACTCCTTGCTACGTAGACTAAGAGTCTGACCACGTACGATACGCGCCATATCTAGCCATGCGATAGCACCAATCGCAACGAAGATCAGCATGATGTTACGACCGAAGAATGTTACCAGTACAATCACCAGGAACATAAACGGTACCGCGTATAAAATTTCTAGAATACGCATCATTACGCGGTCAACTTTACCGCCGATGAAACCAGATGCTGCGCCGTAGAGCGTACCAATCAGTACCGCTACAAATGCACCCATAACACCTACCATCAACGAAATACGACCTCCAATTAGCGTACGCACGTATAAATCACGGCCTAAGCTGTCAGTACCAAACCAATGGTCAGCATTCGGTGCAACGTGCATCGCGTACCAGTCAGTATCATCAAATGTGTACGGTGCGATCATTGGCAGGATAATAACCGCCAACGTCATTAGAACAAGAAGGAATAAGCTCACCATCGCCGCTTTGTTGCGCATGAAACGGATACGAGCATCTTGCCAAAGACTGCGACCTTCAATCTCCAAGTTTTCGGAGAATTTCTCAATCGCTTCTAGGTTTTCTTTTTTCGTTAACATAACCAAACGTCCCTGTTAGTAGCGAATTTTCGGGTCAATCATTGCAAGTAAAATATCTACAATCGCGTTGAATAGAATGAATAGGAAACCAATCAGAATGGTTACCCCCATTACTAGCGAGTAGTCACGGTTAAACGCAGCGTTAACGAATAGTTTACCAATACCAGGCAGACCAAAAATGGTTTCGATAACAACGGAACCGGTGATGATACCTACGAAAGCTGGACCCATGTAAGAAACAACAGGGAGAAGTGCCGGCTTAAGAGCGTGTTTGATAATGATATAACGGTAACTTAGACCTTTAGCACGTGCCGTACGAATAAAGTTACTGTTTAGGGTTTCGATCATCGAACCACGCGTAATACGAGCAAAGGTAGCAACATACAGTAGCGACATACCAATAACAGGAAGCACTAAATACTGCCAGCTACCATCTTGCCAACCGCCCGCAGGGAAGATATTCCAGTGAAGCGAGAATATGTAGATAAGCGCAGGCGCTAATACGAAGGATGGCATTACGACACCAAGCATCGCAGTCGACATAATGGTGTAATCAATCCAAGTATTTTGCTTGAGCGCAGCAATGGTACCGACGGTAACCCCCATTATCAAAGTAAAGATAAAGGCGATGAAGCCCACTTTAGCCGAAACAGGTAAGGCAACCGCGATCAGCTCGTTTACTGAGTAATCAAGGTATTTAAATGACGGTCCGAAATCACCTTGGATAACATTGGTCAAATACGTGGTGTATTGTTCAAATACAGGTTTATCCAAGCCATATTTAGCTTCGATATTTGCCATTACTTCGGGTGGCAATGGACGCTCTGTCGAGAAAGGGTTTCCCGGTGCAAAGCGCATAAGAAAGAAAGATACGGTGATCAAAACCAACATTGTTGGGATCGCCTCAAATATCCTTTTTGCGATGAATTTAAGCATAAACTCACTCTTTCAGTCTGTGACAGTTAAATTAAAGAAGTCGTCCAATTCTTTTGGACTAAAGATAGGCCCTACATGCAATTTCTCACATGTAGGGCCTCATTTTTATAGTTCTATCGAGTTACGAATTACTCTGTGATGTAGAGATCTTTAGAGTAAATCTTGTCTTCCGCGTTATTTACTGGGAAGCCACCAACTTTCGGTGATAGTAGACGTGATTTCACGTACTGGTAGATAGGTGCGATTGGCATATCTTTTGCCATCAACTTCTCTGCTTCTAGGTAAAGTGCTTGGCGCTCTTCGTCAGAAGTTGAAGCAAATGCTTTGTTCATGATCGCATCGTACTCTTTGCTGTCGTAGTGAATACCACCAGTAGTGTTATTACTCATCATCAGCGTTAGGAAAGATGAAGCTTCGTTGTAGTCGCCACACCAACCTGCACGAGCAACCTCAAAGTTGCCAGAATCTTTGGTAGATAGGTAAGTTTTCCACTCTTGGTTTTCTAGCGTAACGTCTAGACCAAGTGTCTTCTTCCACATTGAACCCAGTGCAACCGCAAGTTTCTTGTGGTTCTCTGATGTATTGTATAGAAGGTTAAATTCAAGAGGGTTGTCTGCGCCGTAACCCGCTTCTTCCAATAGACGCGCAGCTTCTGCGTTACGCTCTTCTTGCGTCATTTTGCCGTATGCAGGAATTTCTGGGTTGAAACCTGCCGTAATTTCAGGTGTTAGGAAGTAAGCTGGCTTTTGACCTTGACCTAAAATCGCATCGGTCACAATGTTACGGTCAATCGCATAAGAAATCGCTTTACGCACACGAACATCATCAAACGGCTTTTTCTTCGTATTGAAGATATAGTAGTAAGTACATAAGTTACCGGTTACAGACACTTCTTGTGGGTGCTCTTTCTTCAGACGCTTGAAGTGCTCTGTAGGCAGCTCGTTCGTGAAGTCGATTTCACCCGCTAGGAAGCGGTTCATTTCCGCTACTTGGTTCTCGATTGGTAGGAAAGTAACTTGGTCAAGCGTCGTGTTTTCGTTGTCCCAGTACTGTTCGTTACGTTTTAGAACCAAACGCTCGTTTACAACCCAGTTGTCAACAACATAAGCACCGTTACCTACAAAGTTCTCTGGCTTCGTCCATTGATCGCCGAACTTTTCAACAGTTGCTTGATGAACAGGTTTCACTGTCGTGTGGCCCATCATCATTACAAAATATGGTACTGCAGTATCTAACTCAACCACTAACGTGTGATCGTCAACCGCTTTAACACCTAACTCGCTCTTATCTTTTTTACCCGCAACAATGTCTTTTGCGTTCTTCATCTTGGTGTATTCCATGTACCAAGCATATGGAGAGGCGGTTGCTGGATCGACTGCGCGTTGGAAGCTGTAAACGAAATCACCTGCAGTGACAGGATCACCGTTTGACCATTTTGCGTCTTCACGTAAGTGGAAAGTGTATGTTTTGTTGTCTTCAGTTTCCCAAGATTCTGCAACACCAGGGATAGTGTTACCGTCCGCATCTTGGTTTACAAGGCCTTCAAGAAGATCGCGAATCACGTGGGATTCTGGAACACCTTGAGATTTATGAGGGTCTATTGTCGCAACTTCTGTACCGTTACCACGCACCAATTCTTGAACAGCAGCAAGTTTTGGCTCTTTAGAATCAGATTTAGCTTCAGGGGCTGGAGCCGGAGCAGGCTCAGCAGCTTGTTTCTCCGCAGGCTTTTCACCACAACCAGCTAGAGCGAGAGAAAGACCAGCACCAATAAATAAAGCGCGCGTGATTTTATTCTTATACATGCGTAAAACTCCAAATTTTTTCGTTAGCATCCATGACTTCTTTGTAAGGGCCTGGAACGGTCAGAGTTTTAGATTTTTTTAGTGCACTTTCTGAGCACAAAAGTCTAAAACCTTACAAAGACTGCGGCACACATTAGCAATCATTGAAGTAATTTGCCATAAAAATGTAGCAAAAAAACCAATAATGCTGACTAAACCACACATATCTAGCAGTAAACTCTAACCCCAAAGCATTCACCAGCCAAATAAAGACCAGAAGCGACATTTAACAGGCGAAACTTTCGATTAATCTGAGTTTAAACCATTTACTAGCATCTTATGCTAGATATTTACACATCATTTAACATTTATGACAAATCAAGTCTAACAAATAATTGTTTATATATTGGGCAAAAAACTTTTATTGTGAAGAATATCACCAGACAAAAGATAGGAAATATTGAAACAAAGTGAGCAATACAATGAAGATAAATACAAAAAAAGCTAAGTACCATTAGCACTTAGCTTTTTTCACTAGAATGCGGGTTAGTTCTATTTTTCCCAACGCTGTGCAGCTTGATGATCGGTGTCGCGCGACTCAACCCAACGATCTTCATTCGTCGTACGCTCTTTTTTCCAAAATGGAGCTTGGGTTTTCAGATAATCCATGATGAACTCGCACGCATCAAATGCCGCGCCGCGGTGCGCACTGGAAACGCCCACAAATACAATTTGATCACCGCTATCCATGTCTCCGACGCGATGAATCACGCGTACACCTAATAGTGGCCAGCGAGACTCAGCTTGATCGCAAATGTCGCTCAAGCTCTTCTCTGTCATCCCCGGATAGTGCTCTAGATGTAAACCAATGACATTATCCCCAAGGTTCATATCTCGAACTTTACCAACGAATGTAACGACAGCGCCGGCAGCCGTCCCTTCAGATAGACGTTGATATTCTTGCTCAACCGAAAAGTCTTCAATTTGTACAGAAACACGAGAATCCATCTTAACCCCCAGTTACCGGCGGGAAAAACGCAACTTCGTCACCTGCTTTTACTTGTGTATCCAGAGGGACGATGGATTGGTTCACTGCAGCAAGTAGCTTTCCTGGCTCGAGCGCTAAATCCCACTTGCCATCTTTCTTAGTGCCTTCTTCCACTAGATGTGCACGAATTGATTCAACCGTTTCAAACGGCCCGTCTAACTCGACACTGTCGATGCCAATCAGCTCGCGAGTTTGAGCAAAGAAAAGTACTTTAATCATGATTCCACCTTAAAGTGACCAGATTTACCACCCGTTTTCTCTAGTAGACGAACTTGACCAATGACCATGTCTTTTTGTACTGCTTTACACATATCGTAAATCGTTAGAGCAGCAACGGAAGCTGCCGTGAGCGCTTCCATTTCCACACCAGTTTTACCCGCAAGTTTACATACTGATTCGATGCGAACTTTGTTTTCTGCTTCGATAGCTTCCAGTTGAACTTCAACTTTAGAGAGTAGTAGCGGATGACAAAGTGGAATCAAATCCCAGGTTTTCTTCGCAGCTTGAATACCAGCAATACGAGCCGTCGCAAATACATCACCTTTATGGTGCTGGCCAGAGACAATCAGTTGAAGTGTTTCTGGTGCCATGTGAACAAATGCTTCAGCACGAGCTTCACGAACCGTCTCCGTTTTTGCTGACACGTCAACCATGTTTGCTTCGCCAGAAGCATTGATATGTGTAAATTGGGTCATTGTTTTTCCTTCGCTTTTAGGAAAGGTTATACAGATAGGTGTGGCATGAAGTTACAAGGGCGATGACTTGCATCCAACTGCTGTTTAATAATTTTTGTCCAGCCTGTGCGGCACGCACCAGTTGAACCTGGCATTGCGAAGATCACGGTGTGGTTAGCAAAACCAGCAATCGCACGAGACTGAATCGTAGACGTACCGATCTCTTCGTACGACACCATACGGAACAACTCACCAAAACCTTCAACTTCTTTATCAAATAGAGGCTTAAGTGCTTCTGGCGTGCTATCACGTGAGGTGAAACCTGTACCGCCAGTAATCATGATCGCTTGTACGCTTTCATCAGCAATCCATTGAGAAACAATCGCGCGGATCTTGTACATGTCATCAATAACAATTTGCTTGTCTACTACGTTGTGACCCGCTTCTTGAGCATGTTCAGCAAGGTAACGACCAGAGGTATCGTTTTCTTCAGTACGAGTGTCAGATACCGTTAGAACGGCAATATTTGCAGGTTGGAATTTGCTTTCAGCGTGACCCATTTGTTCACCTATTCTCTTAATTAGCTTTGATACGCTTGGTATCGATTCGGAAAAAGTTAGAGCCAGCTTATCACTAAGCTCACTCTAAAAATTGAATGAAGTTAGCCGCCGATAGACGCGAGGTGTGGCGTCATACCAGTATTGCCATCATGCAAGAAATGGCTTACCGACTTGGTTTGTAACTGAGCCTGGATACGTTCAATAAGCTCACTCTCTTGCTCATCACGTTCCAAAAGATCACGCAATTCTACACCGTGGTCTCCAAACAGACATAGGTGCAGCTTACCCATCGCAGAAACGCGCAGTCGGTTGCAGCTTTCACAAAAGTCTTTTTCATAAGGCATGATAAGACCTATTTCACCCTTGTAATCAGGATGAACAAATACTTGCGCAGGACCATCATTATGCGAGCGCACTTTCAGCAACCAACCATTTGCAATTAGCTGGTTACGAATTGCCACTCCGGATACATGGTGCTTATTAAATAGCTCATCCATCTCACCCGTTTGCATCAACTCAATGAAACGCAGTTGGATTGGACGATCTTTTATCCAGTTAAGAAACGCTGGCAGCTCGTGATGGTTCAGATCTTTCATCAACACCACATTAACTTTTACTTGCTCATAACCGACCTCGAACGCACGTTCGATACCATTCATGACTTCAGTAAACTTATTTTCACCTGTGATTTGATGAAACATACGCGGGTCAAGGCTATCCACACTGACATTAATGTGGGTTAAACCCGCTTCACGCCAGTCTGCGACTTGTTTTGCCATGCGGTAGCCATTGGTTGTCGTTGCAACTTTTTGAATGCCAGGCGTCGCCGCTACTGAATGGATAATGTCGGTAAAATCTTTGCGTAAGCTAGGCTCACCACCAGTGATGCGCACTTTTGACGTGCCACAATCAGCGAATGCTTTTACGACCCGTTTGATTTCAGGGAGAGATAAAAAAGACGAGTTTTTATTGCCCGAAGGCTTATAGCCATCAGGAAGGCAATAGGTACATTTGAAATTACACACGTCGGTCACAGACAGACGCAAGTAATAAAACTTACGATGAAATTTGTCTTCGAATTGTTGCGCCACGGAACACCTTTCCAAACACGGGAGGCATGGCCATTTCCAATCATGCCCTTGTGACAGTATGCCACTGGCTCAAAACGCTTATCCAAGGACTTAGCAATAGTGAGCTCGGAGTTATGGCAACCAGAGATATGAAATCTCTGATAGCTTTGCGGTGTAAAATACTTAATATTTGTAATGGAATCCAGACTTGAGTGATAAAAAACTCTCTAGAGACACAATTTACCGCTAAGTGAGTACCTTTAAGACACTCCTTAAGATAAATTGTAGCCGTTTTTTATTAGATTATTAGAAGAACATAATGAATATCTACACAGATAAAAAAGTGGTCGCTGTTGGCGGTGGTCATGGCTTAGGTCGAATGCTGGCCGCATTACGAGATTTTGGCAGCAATGCAACTGGGATTGTTGCCACGACTGACAATGGTGGTTCAACAGGAAGAATTCGTCACTGCCAAGGAGGAATCGCTTGGGGAGACACACGTAACTGTATTAATCAGCTCATTACAGAGCCTTCGATCAGTTCTATGATGTTTGAATATCGCTTCAAAGGCACTGGCGAACTTGATGGTCATAATCTTGGTAATTTGATGCTTACTGCACTCGATAACTTATCGGTCAGACCTTTAGATGCCATTAATCTGATTCGCAATATGTTAAAAGTCGATGTTAACATCCTTCCTATGTCCGAACACCCTTCCGATCTTTCCGCGTTATCCGTAGATGGGAAGTGGGTTACGGGAGAAACAAATGTCGACGAAATGAAAGCAGACTTGCGACGTTTGGATCTTTCACCAGAAGTGCCTGCTACCAAAGAAGCCATCACAGCTTTGGCGGAAGCGGACGCGATTATTCTTGGCCCTGGCAGTTTTTTAACTAGTATCATGCCTCCTTTATTGCTGCCTGAACTCGGCAAAGCGATTGCAGCAAACACAAAAGCAAAAGTCATTTTTGTTGCTAACCTGAGTCCAGAATACGGCCCAGCGGGACGAATGACGATGGCTCAAAAATTAGAATGGTGTGAACGTGCCTGTCAAGGAAGAAAAATAGACGTGGTTCTAGCAGAGAAAACCGAGCAAGACATCTTAAGTCAATGGAATGTAGTGACGGAGTCACTCGCCTCCTCTAACCGAGACTGGCGTCACGATAGAAACAAGCTCAAACTAGCGATTGAAAATCAGCTACAACTTTCTATTTAAGAGCACGTTACCTGGCTAGCGCCCTCTTTTAAGGTGTTTATTGATAATGAAAACCCTTCTGTCATCGAAGGGTTTTAGTTCAGGCATCCAGTAAAAACAGATGTTTACTAAGAAAAAATGGTTAATAGAAAAAATAGCTACTGTCGCCAAGAGCGATAAGCATCTCGAGTTTCGTGCAAAAGATCGAACATAGCCTCTAACTCCTCAGACTCCGCAGTCAACTCACCGGCTTTCGCTTTTTTGTCTATGGACATAGCCAGTTCACAAAGGCGATCTGCCCCAAAGCTCGCAGCACTACTTTTCAACGCGTGGCTGATTTCTTTTGAGTAAGCTAATCGCTCTGCCCCCTGCAGTTGGGATAAGTTCTCGATATAGGTATCCATTTCTCCTAGGAAGATATCGAACAGTACAGGTACGTTGTCACTGCCAATTTCCATCGACAGTTCATCTATTTTTTGCTGATTTAATACATTTACACTCATACTTTTTGCCGCTCTTCCTTGCCGTTCCATGCCTGTAACTTGCGGTAAATCGTCGACGGACTGACATCAAGGTATCCCGCCGCTCGAGGAATATTGCCATCACATGCTTCAATCGCTTGCTCGATTGCCATTTTTTCCGTCATCCATAATGGCATAATCTCAGATGCGGTCATCGCTTTCGGCTCAATTAATTTAGTCACAGACGACGGACGGTCAAGCGGTTGATTCAACGGTGGCGGTAACATGTCCAACGTAATCTCTTTACCGTTGTTTAGAACAACGATATTGCGTAGCACGTTTTGTAACTGACGAACGTTACCCGGCCACTCATAGTTGTTGAATCGCTCGATGACATCAGGCGCAAAACGTATGAAGCTTTTTCCTTCTTCGTGTGACATGTAACCTAACAGTGAGTATGCAATTTCAATAACATCTTCGCCTCGTTCGCGTAAAGGCGGTAAATGCAAAGGAATGACATACAAACGATAGTACAAATCTTCACGGAATCGACCTTCTTGTACCTCTTTCCAGGGATCACGGTTAGTGGCACAAACAAAGCGCACATCCACGCTCTTCATTTTTGAGGAACCCACTTTTTGGAATGTGCCCGTTTGAATAAATCGTAGCAACTTGGTTTGTAAATCCAAGTCCATCTCACAAAGCTCATCTAGAAAAAGTGTGCCGCCATCCGCTAACTCAGCAGCACCTTGACGATCATTCGCAGCACCAGTAAAGGCCCCTTTTACGTGACCAAACAATTCACTCTCAATCAAATCTTTTGGAATTGCAGCACAGTTAATTGCAATAAAAGGTTTGTCACCACGTTTACTTGCTGCGTGAATAGCCTCGGCACACACCTCTTTACCAGTACCACTTTCACCAGTGATAAAAATACTCGCTTTACTGCTCGCAGCTGAATCTATCGTACGGTAAACCTGCTGCATGGTTTGGCTACTGCCGATAAACCCCTGATAGCTCTGATTACCTGGATTATCGGCTTCATTTTTTAGCTTAGTCGCTTTACGAATGGCATTGTTAACCGTGACACGTAAACGGTCTGCTTCACACGGTTTAATTAGAAAGTCTTGTGAGCCATGACGCATGGCCTCGACAGCGGTATCGATAGAACCGTGAGCGGTCATAAAGATTATAGGTACGTCGGGATGACTCTTTTTAACGGCATGTAAAACGTCCATCCCCGTCATATCTGGCAGACGGAGATCGAGTAAAATAAGATCTGGAATTCGATGATTTAGGCTCTCAATGGCATCCCTACCTGTGCCGACAATATTGATATCTATGCCAAGCGGTGTCAGGTATGAGCGGTACAGAGCCGCAACAGATGCGGTGTCCTCGACCATTAAAAGGTAACGAGACTTTGGGCCTTCGGGTTTTTGTTGCATAACCTAGCTATTATTTTGTTGTGTTTTAAACAATAATCGCATTACGCTTTGCATTTTGCAAATGACATTAGCTAAATTATGGGCAAAGGAAAAAATTCAAAAATAATATCAATTATTTAAAAAGTGGCACAAACCATGCTGTAACGATAGTGACCCCTCGGGTCACCTAGCCAACTGACGTTGTTAGTGAACGATATGTTCACAAAACAAGCCAATAGACCCGACTGCCTATTGGCTTCTTTTTTTTACAAGCGACCTAAAATGCTTGGATAGCTAAATCGGTAAGTTTGTTCAACTATTTGCGATGAACTGCGCTCGTAGTTTTTCAATCTCATCACGCTTTTGTGCCGCTAACTCAAATTCTAAATCTTGCGCATGCTGATACATCGCCGCCTCCAGTCGACTGATTTCTTTTTCTAGCTGCTGAGGGGACAGTGCCTCGTAAGTTTGCGAAGGCTCCGCCACTTTCGATAATGGTACCTGTTTAGTGTTACGCTGGCGTTTAGACTTAGTGATATCGCCAAGTTCCATGATGTCTTTGATATTTCGTTTGAGCGCTTGTGGCGAAATACCCATTTCTTCGTTGTACGCTTCCTGCTTCTCGCGACGACGGTTAGTTTCATCCATCGCCTTTTTCATTGAGTTGGTGATTCGGTCAGCGTATAGAATCGCCTTACCTTCGATGTTTCGCGCAGCACGACCAATGGTCTGAATGAGTGAGCGTTCAGACCGCAAGAAGCCCTCTTTATCCGCATCCAAAATTGCAACTAACGAGACCTCTGGCATATCCAGGCCCTCTCTCAATAAGTTTATTCCCACCAGCACGTCAAATTCCCCAAGACGAAGGTCACGGATAATTTCCACACGCTCAACAGTATCAATGTCTGAGTGTAAATAACGTACCTTAACATCATGTTCGTGAAGGTATTCGGTGAGATCTTCAGCCATTCGTTTGGTCAGTGTTGTAACCAGAACTCGTTCATCTTTAGCTGCGCGAATACGGATCTCAGACAATAGGTCGTCGACTTGGGTCGCTACTGGGCGAACTTCCAACTCAGGGTCAAGCAAGCCTGTAGGACGAACGACTTGATCCGCTACATCACCCGCCGATTTTTCTAGTTCGTAATTTCCGGGCGTAGCAGAGACGAAAATCGTTTGTGGCGCTAGTGCTTCAAACTCCTCAAACTTCAGTGGACGATTATCCAAAGCTGAAGGTAACCGGAAACCAAACTCCACCAGCGTTTCTTTACGCGAACGGTCACCTTTATACATGGCACCTATCTGCGGTACTGTCACGTGAGATTCATCGATGATCAACAAGCCATCATGAGGTAAGTAGTCAAACAGGGTTGGTGGCGGCTCACCTTCCGAGCGTCCACTGAGATAACGAGAATAGTTTTCGATACCGGAGCAAAAGCCCAACTCATTCATCATTTCGATATCGAATTGAGTGCGCTGGCTAATTCGCTGCTCTTCCAGTAGCTTGTTGTTATCTAGAAGCTGCTTTTTGCGCACTTCTAGTTCGACTTTAATATTTTCAATCGCTTCAAGAATGCGATCTCTTGGCGTCACATAGTGCGTCTTGGGATAGATGGTATAGCGCGGCAAGTCTCGTTGTTTCACCACGCCTGTCAATGGGTCGAACACACTGATGCAATCCACCTCATCGTCAAACATCTCAACGCGCACAGCGTCTTGGTCTGATTCAGCAGGGAATATATCAATCACTTCGCCACGTACACGGAACTGCCCTCGCTCAAAAGCAACATCATTGCGCGAGTATTGGAGCTCCGCTAGGCGACGAAGCATATCACGCTGATCAATCACATCTCCACGTCGCAAATGAAGCATCATTTGTAAGTAGGATTCCGGATCACCCAAACCATAGATAGCTGAAACCGAAGCAACGATAATAGCGTCTTTCCGTTCCAATAAAGCTTTAGTGGCAGACAGTCGCATTTGCTCAATGTGGGCGTTAACCGAAGCGTCCTTTTCAATGAAAGTATCTGTTGTGGGAACGTATGCTTCAGGTTGGTAGTAATCGTAGTAAGAAACAAAATACTCAACCGCATTATTAGGAAAGAATGACTTCATCTCACCATATAACTGAGCAGCAAGCGTTTTGTTTGGCGCAAGTAATATTGCAGGTCGTTGGGCTTGAGCAATCACATTCGCTAGTGTGAAGGTTTTACCTGAGCCTGTGACCCCCAACAAGGTTTGATGTGCTAGCCCAGCATCGAGCCCCTCAAGCAACTGATTGATCGCTCCTGGTTGATCGCCCGACGGCTGATAATCGGAGACCAATTCATAGACTTTACTCATACCCTTCCTCAATTTTACTGCGCTTTGGCTGTATATATATACACCTTAGCTAATGAAATCTACGTCTATCGAGAATTTAACCATCATTGTTAATAAATTTTCTTGTTTGTCTAGAATGCTATAGCCATACAAAAGTGACTCTGATATAGTACTTCGCCCTAGTTGAAGAGCTACACACATTCTTTACATTATAGTTTCCACAACTTTTCCCCAAAAATTAGCTTAAAACTTTCTTATCCCCAAAAGATTGATTTTTATCCACTTTGAATACCTTTTGATTAACATCGATAAATCTCTGTTTTATTTGCTTATTTTACTCATAACTCCGACTAAAAATTCATTAAATAAAAACTTAGTTGCATATCAATTTTCTTTACCCAGATCTCATCAACATACTTATCCACAAATTTAGTGGATAACTAACCTCGAGCCTTTACTGGCAAGCCATACAGAAAAGTAAAGCCCTTAACTCAATATTTTTTGCTAAAAATGTATTTTTTTACTGTTGACAGTAGTTTGAGTGCTCGGTAAGATTCTTCCCGCTTTCAAGCAAAGCAATTCCTCCTTAGCTCAGTTGGTAGAGCGACGGACTGTTAATCCGCAGGTCGCTGGTTCGAGCCCAGCAGGAGGAGCCAGATTATAGAAAAGCCGTGTCGCAAGACACGGCTTTTTTGTATCTTAATCACCATGAAATCTAAGCCAATCTAGGCGCCATAAAATCACACCGAAATAAGTTCAAATTACAGAACTCATAACATTGTCATAGATAGTGTTCTCACAGCACCACACATTTAATTCTGTCTCTTTTCTAGTAAAACACAATCGTAAATATTTGAATCTATTATTAATGCAATTTAATCATTGAAAAAATGAAAAGCATTCATTTTACTCATACCAAATAAATCCATACGATTAAAAGGGTTAAGAATGGTTCCGTCCTACTCGTCGCCTCCATTCTAATTATCAATAACTTAGGGATTTACTTATGACTATTCCGACAACTGACATGCTAGATGCATGGGCTGGATTTACTGCTGGTGAATGGCAAAACTCTGTCAACACTCGTGACTTCATCCAAAAAAACTATACACCCTATGAGGGAGACGAGTCTTTCTTAGCCGAGGTTAGCAAATCCACTTCAGCATTATGGAACCAAGTGCTTGAAGGCATAAAACAAGAAAGCCGCACACACGCCCCTATTGATTTTGACACAGACTTGCCCTCAACAATCACTTCCCACGATGCAGGCTACATCAACAAAGATCTGGAAAAGATCGTTGGCTTACAAACTGATCAACCGCTAAAACGTGCAATCATCGCCAATGGCGGGATTCGCATGGTAAAAAACTCGTGCGAAGTTTATGGCCGCGAATTGGATCCAACGGTTGAAAAGATCTTCACTGAATACCGTAAAACTCACAACAAAGCGTGTTTCGACCTTTACACCAAAGAAATTCTAGCCTGTCGTAAATCAGGCATCATCACGGGTCTTCCTGATGCCTATGGCCGTGGTCGTATCATTGGTGACTATCGCCGTCTCGCCCTATACGGTATCGACTTCTTAAAAGCAGACAAAAAAGAACAATACAACTCAACACAAACGTTCTTAGAACAAGGCAACGATCTTGAGAAAACACTTCGTCTTCGCGAAGAAATAGCTGATCAAGTTCAAGCGCTTGAAGACATTCATCAAATGGGTCTGAAATACGGCATTGATATGTCGCTACCTGCAAAAACAGCACAAGAAGCGATCCAATTTACCTACTTTGGCTACCTAGCGGCGGTTAAATCGCAAAACGGCGCAGCAATGTCACTGGGCCGTACTTCGACTTTCCTAGACGTCTATCTAGAACGCGATATCGCAAACGGTTTGATTGATGAATCACAAGCGCAAGAAATGATTGACCACTTCATCATGAAGCTACGCATGGTTCGCTTCCTACGCACACCAGAATACGATTCATTGTTCTCTGGCGACCCAATCTGGGCAACCGAAGCCATGGCTGGTATGGGCGTTGATGGCCGTACGCTAGTATCTAAAACGACATTCCGGTACTTACATACACTACATACTATGGGCCCTGCTCCTGAGCCAAACATGACGATTCTTTGGTCAGAGCAATTACCTGAAGCGTTCAAGCAATACGCTGCAAAAGTGTCGATTGATACCTCTTCGGTTCAATACGAAAACGACGATCTAATGCGTCCTGATTTCAACAATGACGACTACGCGATTGCATGTTGTGTGAGCCCGCAAATTGTTGGTCAGCACATGCAATTCTTTGGTGCACGTGCCAACCTTGCAAAAGCGCTGCTTTACACCATCAATGGTGGTATCGATGAAAAATCGAAAGCGCAAGTGGGTCCGGTAGTGGACAAAGTTCAAGATGAAATTCTCGACTTTGACGCTTTGATGCCTCGTTTCGACAACATGTTGGAATGGTTAGCAACGCAATACGTCACAGCGTTGAACATCATCCATTACTCACATGACCGTTACAGCTACGAAGCGTCACTGATGGCATTGATGGATCGCGACGTGCACCGCACGATGGCGTGTGGTATTGCAGGTCTGTCTGTTGTTGCAGACTCTTTAGCAGCAATTAAATACGCAACCGTGAAACCCGTTCGTGATGAAGATGGCATCGCCGTTGATTTTAAAATCGAAGGTGATTATCCAAAATTTGGTAACAACGATGCCCGTGTTGATGACATCGCTTGTGATCTAGTTGAGCGCTTCATGAAGAAAATTCAGAAGATGCACACCTACCGCGAAGCAGTGCCAACTCAATCGATTTTAACAATCACATCTAACGTGGTTTACGGTAAAAAAACGGGTAATACACCAGATGGCCGTCGCGCAGGTATGCCTTTTGGACCGGGTGCAAACCCAATGCACGGTCGTGATGAAAAAGGGGCGGTTGCGTCTCTGGCATCGGTTTCTAAACTACCGTTCGCTTACGCTAAAGATGGTATTTCTTACACTTTCTCAATTGTGCCTAACGCATTGGGTAAAGATGACTTGAGTCAGAAGAAGAACCTAGCTGCGCTAATGGATGGTTACTTCCATCACGAAGCAAGCAACGAGGGCATTGCGATTGAAGGTGGTCAACACCTTAACGTCAACGTTCTGGACCGAGAGATGTTATTGGATGCGGTTGAACATCCAGAGAAATACCCTCAGTTGATGATTCGAGTGTCTGGTTATGCGGTACGTTTTAACTCTCTAACGACAGAGCAACAGCAAGACGTCATCACTCGTACCTTCACAAGTAAGATATAAACACAGTCTATCAAGCACTCAGAAAGTTTAAATAATTAGCTTGTTAATATGCATTGCCCGCCTCTCTTTTCTACCTGGGAGAGGCGGGCTTTTTTTTAAAATCACACATTAGATGAAAATTAATAGGTAGTATCCTTTCGCTAACAATACATTCAGCAAACGATTCAATTTCTTATTGATTCATCAAAATACATCAATTAGACGACTATTTTTCCATCGTGTATGTAAAACCACATCGTTCACTGGTTGTTATTGGTGTCACAAAACACGATAATATCAAGATCGGATTTTAAGAACGTAATAACTATGACCGAATATGTTTTGTTGTTGGTCGGCACTGTGCTGGTGAACAACTTTGTACTGGTGAAGTTTTTGGGCCTATGTCCTTTTATGGGTGTGTCCAAAAAACTGGAAACAGCAATAGGTATGGGCTTAGCGACAACTTTTGTGCTAACGCTCGCGTCAGTGTGTGCGTATTTAGTGGAAAGCTACATCCTTCGTCCACTGGGTATTGAGTACCTTCGAACCATGAGTTTTATTTTGGTGATAGCCGTTGTGGTGCAGTTCACCGAAATGGTTGTGCACAAAACCAGCCCGACGCTTTATCGCTTGCTTGGCATTTTCTTACCGCTGATCACAACAAACTGCGCAGTATTGGGCGTGGCACTTCTTAACATTAATGAAAACCATAACTTTATTGAATCGATCATCTACGGCTTCGGCGCCGCTGTTGGTTTCTCATTGGTGTTGATACTTTTTGCATCCATGCGAGAGCGCATAGCCGCCGCCGACGTTCCTGTACCTTTTAAAGGTGCATCAATAGCAATGATTACAGCAGGTTTAATGTCACTCGCCTTTATGGGCTTTACAGGTTTGGTGAAGTAAGCGATGAGTACGATTTTAATTGCGATTATCGCGTTAGCGGTTCTGGCTGCGATTTTCGGCGCGATACTTGGTTTTGCTTCTATTCGCTTTAAAGTTGAAGCGGACCCTATTGTGGATCAAATCGACGCCATTTTACCGCAAACTCAATGCGGTCAATGTGGCTACCCTGGTTGCCGCCCTTATGCTGAAGCAATTGCAAATGGCGACCACATAAACAAATGTCCCCCTGGTGGTCAGGCAACAATCGAAAAGCTCGCCGACTTAATGGGTGTTGAGCCAGAAGAATCTGCGCACGATCTCGACAGCAAAATTCCAACCGTTGCGTTTATTCATGAAGACATGTGTATTGGCTGCACTAAGTGTATTCAGGCGTGTCCGGTGGATGCAATTGTAGGCGGAACAAAGGCGGTCCATACCGTAATCAAAGATGAATGTACGGGCTGTGACTTGTGTGTTGCCCCATGTCCGACTGATTGTATTGAAATGATTCCTGTGGCAACGACCACAGAAAGCTGGAAGTGGCAACTTCACTCCATTCCGGTACTTAACATTACGGATGCTGCCGACAATGCAGCGAACGTGAAAGATTCAATTAAGTAAGGTTTCACATGTTGTCTTTGATTGAACAAATTCGTACAGGCGCGCTTTGGGATTTCCCAGGTGGTGTGCATCCGGCAGAAAATAAAAAGCAGTCCAACAAAACTGAACTCGCTCATGCGGCTATCCCGTCAGAAATTGTATTGCCGCTAAAACAGCACATTGGTAAAGCGGGTAACCTACTGGTTGCCGAAGGTGACTACGTATTAAAAGGTCAGCCATTAACGCAATCGGAGACCGGCTTTACGGTTCCAGTGCATGCTCCAACATCAGGTACGCTCACCGCGATTGAGCCACGAACTGTCGCGCACCCTTCTGGGTTAAGTGAGTTGTGCGCAGTCATCACGCCTGATGGGAAAGATGCATGGTGTGAAAGAAACCCCGTCGCAGATTACCAACAAGAAACCCCTGACGCACTGATTGATATTATTCGTCTCGCTGGTATTTCTGGTATGGGTGGCGCAGGCTTCCCTACTGCAAAAAAAATCCAATCAGGTTTTGCTCGTACCGAGATTCTTATCGTTAATGCAGCAGAGTGCGAGCCATACATCACGTCTGATGACAAGCTCATGCAAGAACATGCCGAAGAGCTTATTCAAGGTATCGAAATTGTCGAACATATCCTGACACCAAAGCTCACGATTATTGGCATTGAAGACAACAAGCCAGAAGCAATCAAAGCGCTAGAAGCTGCGGCTATAAACAAAGATATCGTTATTCGCGTTATCCCGACTAAATACCCTTCTGGCGGTGAAAAACAGCTGATCAAAATTTTAACCAATAAAGAAGTACCAAGTGGCGCGATTCCAGCCGATATTGGTATTTTGGTTCAGAATGTTGGTTCTCTTTACGCTATAAAACGCGCAGTCATCGACGGTGAACCGATGATAAAGCGCATCGTGACTCTCACTGGTAAAACCTTCAAACAACCACGCAACGTTTGGGCATTGTTAGGGACACCAGTACAAGCACTGTTGGATGAGTTTGGCTATAAAGCAGATAAGAAGTTACAGCGTTTAATTATGGGTGGGCCAATGATGGGCTTTACCCTTCCTCACTCCCAAGTGCCGATTACCAAGACAGCAAACTGTATCCTTGCTCCGACTCGTCGTGAGATCTCTCCGCACCAGTATGAGATGGAATGTATTCGCTGTAGCCAATGTGCAGAAGCGTGCCCTGCTTCGCTGCTGCCTCAACAACTGCAATGGCATGCAAAAGCTGAAGAGTATGACAAACTCGAAGAATTAAACTTAAAGGATTGTATCGAGTGCGGCGCTTGTGCGTTTGTATGTCCAAGTGAAATTCCGCTCGTACAGTACTACCGCCAAGCGAAAGCAGAAATTAGAACTAGAACACAAGAAGCGGAAGCTGCAGAGCGAGCAAAACTGCGTTTTGAAGAGAAAAAAGCGCGTATGGAACGCGAAAAAGCAGAACGTGAAAATCGCTTCAAGAAAGCTGCCGATCAGCGCCGTAAAGAGATGAAGTCTTCTGGCGGCGATGATGCGATAGCAGCAGCAATCGCACGAGTGAAAGCTCAAAAGACAGAAACCACAGAAAAAACAGAGCCAGCAGTAAAACCAGCCGTAGCGGCAGCCATTGCCAAAGCGAAGGCGAAACAAGCGGCAGCAGCTAAAGCAGGCTCTAGTGAACCTGATAACTCAGAAATGGCAAAACTGCGCGAAGAGCGCAAACGTCTTGCTCGCGAACGGAAAGCGCAAAAAGAACAAGGCGAAACGCCAGACAATAACGCTGATGATAAAAAGTCGGCAGTTGCGGCCGCCATCGCCCGAGCTAAAGCGAAAAAAGCACAACAAGAAGATTCAACTGAATCTGTAGAATCGGAAACGTCTGCACAGCAAGACAGCGATCCGAAGAAAGCCGCGGTTGCTGCTGCCATTGCACGTGCCAAAGCACGTAAAGCGAAGCAAGCAGACTCAACTGAAGCGGAAGAAGCTGACGCACCTGCTGAGCAAACCGACGATCCGAAAAAAGCCGCAGTTGCCGCTGCAATTGCTCGAGCCAAAGCGCGCAAAGCTAAGCAAGCAGACTCAACCGAAGCGGAAGAAGCTGACGCACCTGCCGAGCAAACCGAAGATCCGAAAAAAGCCGCCGTGGCTGCTGCGATTGCACGTGCCAAAGCACGTAAAGCGAAGCAAGCAGACTCAACTGAAGCGGAAGAAGCTGAAGCACCTACTGAGCAAACCGACGATCCGAAAAAAGCCGCCGTGGCTGCTGCGATTGCACGTGCCAAAGCGCGAAAAGTGAAGCAAGCAGACTCAACTGAAGCGGAAGAAGCTGACGCACCTGCCGAGCAAACCGACGATCCGAAAAAAGCCGCAGTTGCCGCTGCCATTGCACGTGCCAAAGCGCGCAAAGCGAAGCAAGCAGACTCAGCTGAAGCGGAAGAAGCTGAAGCACCTGCCGAGCAAACCGAAGATCCGAAAAAAGCCGCCGTGGCAGCTGCCATTGCACGTGCCAAAGCACGTAAAGCGAAGCAAGAAACGCAAACTGAGCCTGTTGAAGAAGCAACTTCTGAAGAACCAGAAGTGGATCCGAAGAAAGCCGCGGTTGCCGCAGCAATTGCGCGCGCGAAGGCTCGTAAAGCGAAACAAGCAGACTCAACTGAAGCGGAAGAAGCTGAAGCACCTGCCGAGCAAACCGAAGATCCGAAAAAAGCCGCCGTGGCAGCTGCCATCGCTCGAGCCAAAGCGCGCAAAGCGAAGCAAGAAACGCAAACAGAGCCTGTTGAAGAAGCAACCTCCGAAGAACCAGAAGTGGATCCGAAGAAAGCCGCGGTTGCCGCAGCAATTGCGCGCGCGAAGGCACGCAAAGCGCAACAAGAAGCTAATAAAAATAATACTGAGGAGAACGAGTAGTGTCGTTTTTTATTGCCAGTTCACCGCATACCCACAGTCGTCGTAATACGCCAGACTTAATGAAATGGGTGGCACTTTGCGCACTTCCAGGTTTAGTAGCTCAAACCTACTTCTTTGGCTGGGGTACGCTGATTCAGCTGATTTTTGCCATTGCAGTCGCTGTATCCCTTGAAGCCTTAGTCATGATCTGTCGTAAACGCTCACCAATGAGAGCGCTACGTGATAACAGTGCAATAGTTACCGCTTGGTTGTTAGCCGTTGCTATACCACCATGGTCTCCGTGGTGGATTATGGTGATCGGGCTTATTTTTGCGATAGTAATCGCTAAACACCTCTATGGTGGCCTTGGACAAAACTTATTCAACCCTGCAATGGTCGCTTATGTGGTCTTGTTGATCTCTTTCCCAGTACAAATGACGAGTTGGAGTGCACCGACATCACTCATACCTGATCATGTAAATTTTGCAGATACACTCTCTTTAATTTTTACGGGCTATGATTACGACGGCTTATCACTTCAGCAAGTTCGCTCAGGTGTTGACGGTGTGACAATGGCGACACCACTTGATGCATTTAAGACTGGCATTCTTACAGGTGCCACTCCAAGCGAAGTAATGTCGCAGCCGATATTTGATGGCTTAGGTGGTATTGGTTGGCAATGGGTAAACCTTGCTTACCTTCTTGGCGGCATAGTCATGATCAAAAAGCGTATCATCCAATGGTATATTCCAGCAGGTTTCCTTGCGAGTCTGACTCTGTTTAGCCTAGTGTTCACGTTGCTGACGCCAGGGGAAACTGCGTCGCCAATTTTACACTTGTTATCTGGTGCAACCATGCTTGGCGCATTCTTTATTGCAACCGATCCCGTTTCGGCGTCTACCACCGTCAAAGGACGTTTAATCTTCGGTGCGCTTATTGGTGCTTTGGTTTTTATCATTCGCAGTTGGGGCGGTTTCCCAGATGGTGTTGCATTTGCAGTGTTGCTTGCAAATATGTGTGTGCCACTGATCGATTACTACACCAAACCTAGAACTTACGGTCACTGAGGTAAACATGTTAACCGCTATTAGAAAAAATGGTCTGACACTCGCGATATTTGCATGTGCAACAACCGGATTAGTCGCCCTTACTCAGTACCTAACAAAAGACCAAATCAAGGTACAAGAGCAAAAACAATTACTTTCTGTTTTGAATCAAGTCATTCCAGAAAACATGCATGACAACGCACTCACGCAAGCTTGTACAATGGTCACGTCTCCAGATCTGGGGACATTACGTGCGATGCCAGCCTACCTCGCCACGAAGAATGGTGAACCAACAGCAATCGCAATAGAATCTATCGCGCCAGATGGCTACAATGGTGAGATAAAAGTGATTACTGGGATTGATAATCAGGGCAATATTTTGGGGACACGCGTCCTAAACCACCAAGAAACCCCTGGTCTGGGCGATAAAATCGATCTTCGTGTCACCGACTGGATCCTGAGCTTTACAGGAAAACAAGTCACGGAAAACAATTGGAATTCTTGGAAAGTTCGTAAAGATGGCGGCGATTTCGATCAATTTACTGGTGCAACGATCACGCCAAGAGCCGTCGTAAAAGTGGTGCGAAATACCGTTAACTACGTAAACCAATCTCGTGAAGACATTCTTAGCCAGCCGTTAGGCTGTGAAGGAGAGCAGTAATGAATGAGAATAAATTACTGATGAAAAACGGTATGTGGAGTAATAACCCCGCTCTCGTACAACTGCTGGGCTTATGTCCACTGCTAGCGGTTTCTTCCACGATAACCAATGCATTAGGTCTTGGTATTGCAACCTTACTCGTGCTAGTTGGATCCAACGTAACAGTTTCTCTTATCCGTAACTATGTGCCAAAAGAGATCCGTATACCTGTATTCGTTATGATCATTGCCTCACTCGTTACCTGCGTTCAGTTGTTAATGAATGCCTATGCGTACGGTTTGTACCTGTCTCTAGGTATCTTTATTCCTCTGATTGTAACGAACTGCATTATTATTGGCCGAGCAGAAGCTTACGCGTCAAAAAATGATGTTGCACCCGCTGCGCTAGATGGTTTGTGGATGGGCCTTGGTATGACGAGCGTCTTGGTTGTTTTAGGTGCCATGCGCGAATTAATTGGTAATGGCACACTATTCGACGGAGCAGACCTTCTCCTAGGAGACTGGGCTTCAGCTCTACGGATTCAAGTTTTCCAATTTGACAATAGCTTCCTGTTAGCGCTTCTCCCACCTGGTGCATTTATCGGTGTTGGGCTGTTGATAGCGCTCAAAAATGTCATAGATAATTCAATTCAGGCACGTCAACCAAAAGAAGAAAAACCAACCATAGAACGTGCTCGCGTCACTAACGCATAACAAGATAAGGCTCTGTCATAGGAGCCTTTTTCATAAACCGCAGAGACGGTATTGGAAGTCAGCAATGAACAAAATAAAAAGAATCGAAATTCTTGAGCGATTACGAGAAAACAATCCGAATCCTCAAACTGAGCTTAACTGGAGCTCCCCTTTTGAGCTGCTAATCGCTGTATTACTATCAGCTCAAGCAACCGATGTAAGCGTCAATAAAGCCACCGACAAGCTTTTCCCTGTAGCGAATACACCTCAAAGCATTCTTGATTTGGGAGTCGATGGCTTAAAAGAATACATAAAGACAATCGGTTTGTTTAACTCAAAGGCAGAAAACACAATCAAGACTTGTAAGATCTTGTTGGAAAAACACAATGGTGAAGTTCCTGAAGATCGTGCAGCGTTAGAAGCGCTGCCAGGCGTAGGTCGCAAGACCGCAAACGTCGTGCTCAACACCGCTTTTGGTTGGCCAACTATTGCCGTCGATACGCACATTTATCGCGTGTCGAATCGCACTAAATTTGCGATGGGAAAAACGGTTGATGATGTCGAGCAGAAGCTATTAAAAGTTGTGCCAAAAGAGTTCAAACTCGATGTGCACCACTGGCTCATTCTTCATGGTCGTTATACGTGCGTAGCAAGAAAGCCTCGCTGCGGTAGCTGCATTATCGAAGATTTGTGCGAATATAAAGAGAAAGTATACCCAGATAGCTAACGCTATTTGTAAATCAAAGCTAGGAGCAAAAAATGTCAAACGGTCGAATTCTCCACACTATGCTTCGCGTAGGTGATCTAGACAAATCCATCAAGTTTTACACTGAAGTTATGGGCATGCAGCTGCTTCGTACTAACGAAAATAAAGAGTACGAATACACGCTAGCGTTTCTTGGTTATGGTGACGAATCCCAAGGTGCAGTGATCGAACTGACTTACAACTGGGGTAAAACTGAGTATGACCTAGGTACTGCTTTTGGTCATATCGCCATTGGTGTTGATGATATCTACACAACTTGCGACGCTATCAAAGCGGCGGGCGGTAATGTGACGCGTGAGCCAGGTCCAGTAAAAGGCGGAAGCACGCACATTGCATTCGTAAAAGACCCAGATGGTTATATGATTGAGCTTATTCAAAACAAGCAAGCTTCAGCAGGTCTTGAAGGCTAAGCGGCACTTCTAATAATCACTTGTACTGCAAGTTGAACTCCGATTACAGGCAGGTCTGCGATCTGCCTGTCCTTTTATAAACAAAACTCTTTACTTGATAATAGTTATCGTTTAGATTTGTACGCAACTTCGATATGCGGGATTACGATAATGATCAGTGAATGGGAAAAACACACACTTCTAGCCGATACGGCACTTCAACTAGATGACCCTGTTCGCAGCATTCTTCATTACCAGCAAGCCCTAAGCCTGAGTGAAGATATCAGCGAATGTGTGGAAATTGAGGCGGACGAGCGATTATTAATTTCTGTGATTTCTTGTCATAACTTAGCTCAGTTCTGGCGTTGGGCTGGAGATACTGACTATGAACTCAAATACCTTCAACTGGCCTCTGAGAAAGTCTTAACACTTATCCCACAATGCCCAAATAAAGAGTGTGCAAGCTTTATCGACTCGATAGGATGCTGTACTAAGGCGTTGATAGACTTTATGAAGCGTCACCCTAATCCGGCTATTGCCAAACAGGTTGAAAAAATAGATACCGCAACCAATTGCGAAGTCATTGCCAAATTCCGCTTAAACTAACATTCAAATTATACAGTAGGAATCACCGAAAGGTGCTTGGCAAAATACCACTAAAATATTATTAACAACGTCAGTAAATCAAAAACGCCGAAGCTTTCAGCTTCGGCGTTTTTATAAGCATCACACTTGGGTTCGCCCTAGAGATATCACGACTCGGCGGTTTTTGTCTTTTCCTATTGGCGAACCGTTATCTGCAATAGGACGACGCTTGCCGTACCCTTGCACTTGAATTCGATCTTCCGGTAGCCCTAGAGACTGAAAATAATCACGAAGTGACTCTGCACGTCGCTCTGATAAACTTTGACTCGCACTTTTACCATCGGTTGAATCTGTGTACGTCGCCACCAGCACGAGATCGATATCTTGATTATGTCGGATATAATCTGCAATTTGTGATAAACGCTTTTTAGAAGCCTTGGTTAACTGATCACCTTGTCTTTCGTAGTGCAAAATCGTAAAAGCAATGTCCTCGAAACGGTATTTCAATAAGTTGGAAATACAGTCGCTAAACGCGTTGTACTTGTTTTGAAACAGTACTGATGACAATGCGACTTCAATTCTCTGATCTCGGCTCTGCCAATCTTGGTAACTAAAAGTCGGATAACGGCCTTTTTCCAGCTCAGACAAAATGCCCCATGCTGTTTGCCCTCCGACATAACCATCAAACTGTTTAAAAAACTTTAGGTTTGTAATTCGATCGGCGTGTTCACCTGGTCGCCAAGGTGGCGGCATAGAAATGAGACTGACGTTACGTGTTTCTCCCATCGGGCGACGCATTTTTAACTCAAAGTCTAAATTGATTTTTTTATTTGCACGAGATGAAAATACCGCATCTCCAAAGCTTGGAATGGGGTGTACAAGCTGACATTCTAATGGTGTATTGACCACCATTTCCCATTGAGATTGCTGTGGAGTTGCAGCATAACGTTTGCCCATCAAAGCGAAGCTGCTTGTGCTAAACAACGAAAATACAACACCACTGGTAATCAGCCATTTCTTCATCTAATACTGTCTCTTAAACGGCAGTCTGTTGCCGTCAATTTGCATCAATAAAACCACTTCAACCAGCATGCAAAAATCTCGCCAATATAGGGTTATCTGTCACACTGCCATTAATGTGAGCCACCGTGTTACAATCACCTTAACCGCCACTTAGCGTTTTACTTCCTCATGTTTTATCGGTTTACATGATGCAAAGTATGGCGAATAAACGTCTACATAATATGCAATACAAACTTATTGATTGGATGCAAAATAGAATTCCGGTTTTCTCTTAAATTGCGGTTTTTCTCATCGGTATAATCTGCAATAATGCAGCCTTCGTCACACAAAAATAAGCCAACATGACACTAGAAAATGAAGCTCTAACCTTGAAAAAACGCTTTCGTGGTTATTTCCCTGTGGTAGTAGACGTTGAGACCGCTGGTTTCAATGCTCAAACTGATGCACTTTTAGAAATCTGTGCCGTTACGTTGAAAATGGACGAACATGGCGTGTTGCATCCGGCCTCCACCATTCATTTTCATGTGGAACCATTTGAAGGCGCTAACTTAGAAAAAGAAGCGCTTGAATTCAATGGTATTCGTGACCCTTTCAGCCCTCTTCGTGGTGCTGTTTCTGAGCAAGAGGCGCTAAAGGAAATTTATAAGCTTATTCGCAAAGAACAAAAAGCCGCAGATTGCTCACGTGCAATTATGGTTGCTCATAACGCAGCATTCGACTTGGGTTTTGTAAATGCAGCAAATGAACGCTGTAAACTAAAAAGAGTCCCTTTTCATCCCTTTGCTACTTTTGATACGGCTACATTAAGTGGCCTTGCTTATGGCCAAACAGTTCTCGCTAAAGCATGCAAAACAGCCGGGATGGAATTTGATAACCGTGAAGCACACTCTGCGCTTTACGATACACAAAAAACAGCAGAATTATTCTGCGGTATTGTCAACAAATGGAAGGCCCTCGGCGGTTGGCCGCTTGTCGACGAAGAATAATAAGTAAACACAACATATTAGGAAAAGTATGAATCCTGTCGTTATATCAGTGTGTGTCATGCTCGTGTTAGCATTGATGCGCGTAAACGTGGTGGTTGCCCTCACGTTTAGTGCCATCGTAGGCGGCCTAGTCGCAGGCATGAGCCTTGGGGATACGGTTGCCGCATTTGAAAGTGGTCTAGGTGGCGGTGCAACTATTGCGCTAAGCTACGCCATGTTAGGTACTTTCGCTGTTGCCATCTCGAAATCAGGCATCACGGATCTACTGGCCAAAAGTGTTATCAAGCGCTTAAATGGTAAAGAAAACTCGGCGTCAACTACCGGGTTAAAGTACGCGGTGTTAGTCGCGCTCGTTCTTGTCACTATGTCATCTCAGAACGTAATTCCGGTCCATATCGCCTTTATTCCAATTTTGATTCCACCTCTTTTGGGCGTATTTGCGAAACTTAAGCTCGATCGACGTTTGGTCGCGTGTGTTCTTACCTTCGGTTTGATCACACCTTACATGATCTTGCCTGTTGGTTTCGGCGGTATTTTCTTAAACAACATTCTGTTAAAGAACCTACATGACAACGGTTTGGAGAATGTGGTTGCAAGCCAAGTCCCAACCGCCATGTTACTGCCTGGTGCAGGTATGCTGTTTGGTCTATTACTGGCTATCTTTGTTAGCTATCGTAAACCGCGTGTCTACAAAGAAACTGAGTTGACTGTCGTTGACGAAACCGATCATGTCATCAATAAAAAGCACATCTTGGTTGCGGCACTTGGTATTGTCGCTGCATTGGGTGTTCAGCTTTACACGGGTTCAATGATTATCGGTGCTCTAGCTGGCTTTATGGTGTTTACTTTCGGCGGCGTTATTGCATGGAAAGAGACGCACGACGTGTTCACTAAAGGTGTACACATGATGGCAATGATTGGCTTCATCATGATTGCAGCGGCAGGTTTTGCAGCAGTAATGAAGCAAACTGGCGGTGTTGAAACACTAGTACAATCGCTATCAACCAGCATCGGTGACAATAAGCCTTTAGCTGCACTACTGATGCTGATCGTTGGTCTGTTGGTAACAATGGGCATTGGTTCATCGTTCTCTACGATTCCAATTCTTGCAACTATCTATGTGCCTCTTGCGCTAGCATTTGGCTTCTCGCCGATGGCAACGATTGCACTGGTAGGTACTGCGGCGGCGTTAGGTGATGCAGGCTCTCCAGCTTCTGACTCTACATTAGGCCCTACATCTGGTCTAAATGCCGACGGTCAACATGAGCACATTTGGGAAACAGTCGTTCCAACCTTTATCCATTACAATATCCCTCTAATCATCTTTGGTTGGATTGCAGCAATGGTGCTTTAATACTATTGTTTGGATGGATATACATTAGTTACGAAAAAGCCGCTCAATGAGCGGCTTTTTGTTATTCATAACTGTGGTTATTGCGCTGGCATATTGTCAATAATACGCTCACGAATCAGCTTCAAGGTTGGTTCTGTCGACAGGTAATCGATGGCAATCGGAAAATAAGCGTCGTTAATTTTAAGAACCAAGCTAGGGTAAGAGCTCACACCTAGGCTCTTTGCAAGGCTCAATTGATCTTCGAACACACCTTCTAAGAAAGAGCCATCCATGTCATTCTTGAATTGCTGAACATTCAAGCCAATTTCTCTCGCTAGTTGCAAGTGAGTGGCTTCTTCATGAGGAGGCATCGCACGTAAGTAATACGCATGCTGAACCGCTTCTAGCATCTGCTCATAAGAGTCTTGAAAGCCGGCTGCAATAACCGCACGACAAGATTGGTAAGTGCTTCTAACTGGCGTACAAAGCTTCCAGAAATCGTAGTTAAACTTAGTGCCTAACTGGCGCTCAATCTGCTTCCAAATACCTTCGAGTTTTTGTTGCATCTCGGGCGGCATCGGTAAATTAGTATCTGGCGCAAGACCACCAACCACATACTCAAACTGAATCACACCTGGCAGTTGCTGTTTTAGTTTATCCAGCGTTGGTTTGTAACCCCAACACCAACTGCACATTGGGTCATGCACGTAGTAAAGCTTTATATCCACTTTAATAATTAAACCTTTAAAATCATTTCAAAATCTCAGAGTAATTATACAGTCTCATAAGTTGAAAAACTGCTTTATCTTAATAATTCGCTCTAAAGCCAGTCTATACGAGGCGTGTTAAGTTTCATTGTAGATCTTAGGTTAGATAAACAAGTCTGTCAGCTGAGAACTCTAGCCCACCTAGCTCATTTTGTTCGCACAAACTCTTAAAATGTTCAGTACAATACAGAAAGCTCGCTCCTAGCATCTTTGACTTGAAAACAACCTTTTCTGCAACGTCGCTTTCATTAAATACTAACACCTCTACACCTGCTAAGCTGCCATATTCAATTTTTTGGACGCACTTATCTTCATCTTCTTGCCCAAACTCCAACGGTGTATACAGGTACCATTCCTCTCCTTTATAACGAATCGATAAGAACTCGCCTACTTTGCTCAATGGCTCTTTTAAAGATGCATAAGCTTTAGGGGAAAGCACTAAGAAAACCCGTAACCATAAACTGATATCAGGAAGTAATGAGTCTTTCTTGAGAACATCTTCAAACTCAATATCTACTTCACCCCATATACTTTTGAAAGAAAAGTTTTCTAATGGCTGCACAACGATTTTTTCTATTAAATCAATGTCACCTAACTGCCTAGCTACAGAACTAGGCGTAGTGCTCACGATTTTATATTCATTGTGACAGTCGAAAATTTTATAAACCGTCATTAATCTATCAACTCCTCATGTTTTACTACCAGGTGCTACCTATGGGTAAGTTACTTTTCAAATCATTCTTCATGAAGGAAACAGGCCTAAAAAAGCTGCGTTTTAGAGGAGAAAGCTAATTTTCTCGTCGACCATTACAGTGCTTCCAAACCCCAGTATCAGAGAAATAGTATTTTCATATTAATAAAAATCACTAATTAAATGGGTCTGTCAAATTAGAAGAAAACATGATGCCATTGAGCTGATTTTGTTCACACAAAGCCTTAAACTTATCTGTACAGTACAAGGTGCCTGCTCCTTCTAGCCGAGACTTGAAAACCATTTTGTCTTTAACATCATCGTCAATAAAAACAAGGGTATCTAATTCATCTCGGCTCCCATATGCAATTTTTTCTACGCACTTTCTCTTGTTTTCTTGTCCAAAAGTCAGTGATGCATATAAATACCATTGCCCACCTTGGTAGTTAGCAGGTAAAAACTCTCCGTGTTCAGTTAGATAATCATTCAATATTTCATATGCCCTCGGAGATAAAACAAGATATGTTCGCGCCCACAAACTAATATCAGGCAATAGAGAATTGTGCTTAAATACATCTTGAAACTTTACCTCCACAGGCTTCCAAATATCTTGCAGAGATTGATTTTTAATTGCCTGTAACAAGATCCTCTCAAAATAGTCGAAGTCACCTAACTGGCTAGCGATTTCATCGGGACCAGAGCAGATCGTTTGAAATTCTCTTAAATTATCTATTATCTTGTAAACTGTCATAATCCTTCCAAAACTTGATTTTTAGCGTCCAATGCCGATTTATGATGGGGCTTACTCTTCGAGTGCATTTTGTACCGAAATAAGTTGGCCTCAAAATTCTGGGGGACTTAAATTGCCTTTAGTGTAATTCCTTAACCAAATACCATTTGTAGCAACTCCCTTGTCAAGACCTGTAAGCAATGATGTTTGAAAACGACTTTACGAAATAGATGGCGGCATACATCGTAATTACGCGCCAAAATGCATTAAAATGCATTTTGAAGTTTTTGTATACACTAGGCGGAATTTACATGGCTTCGCGAGGTTTACGAGATAGGCAGTCAGAACAAAGCTTTATGTTCATTCCACTAACCTAAAAAGAAAAAGGAGCCAGTACGGCTCCTTCGTATTCTATCGCTAAATGTGAGTATTTACGAATTACTCAGCTTGATCTTCAGCGCGCGCTGCTGCTTCTTTGATTAGAGGCTGCAGTTCACCTTTTTGGAACATTTCTAGAATAATGTCACAACCGCCGATAAGCTCACCTTCAACCCATAGTTGAGGGAAAGTTGGCCATTGCGCGTACTTTGGTAACTCAGCACGGATATCTGGGTTTTGCAGAATGTCTACGTAAGCGAACTTCTCACCACATGCCATTAGTGCCTGTGACGCTTGAGAAGAGAAACCACAGCTAGGTAGTTTCGGTGATCCTTTCATGTACAGCAGGATTGAGTTTTCAGAGATCTGCTGTTTGATTTTGTCGATAGTTTCCATCGCTTCCTCATTCATGGGTTTGAACTTTATTTATTTGCCACATTCTACTCAATAACGACAGAATAAAAACCATATAATTAATAAGGCTTAATTTTAGGTTGCTCATTGGCGAGCAATGCAGCACTTCACCACTGCTAACCTCTTAAAATATTTTCATATCGGGGTTTTAATAAAGTAAAAACTTGCTAAAATACTTAGCAAGTCAGCCTTAAAGGCGACATAGCTATAAAAAAACACTGGAAGCAATCGAAAGGTCATCCTTTCAAATCAATGGAGAATCGAGTAATGGCATTTGAACTACCAGCTCTTCCTTACGCGAAAGACGCACTAGAACCACACATCTCAGCAGAGACTCTAGACTACCACCACGGTAAGCACCACAACACTTACGTTGTTAAGCTTAACGGTCTTATCCCTGGTACTGAGTTCGAAGGCAAAACTCTAGAAGAGATCATCAAGACTTCTACTGGTGGCGTATTCAACAACGCAGCGCAAATCTGGAACCACACGTTCTACTGGCACTGTCTTGCTCCAAATGCGGGCGGCGAGCCAACTGGCACAGTTGCAGACGCTATCAACGCAGCATTCGGTTCTTTTGAAGAATTCAAAGCGAAGTTTACTGATTCAGCAATCAACAACTTCGGTTCTTCATGGACTTGGCTTGTTAAGAAAGCTGACGGCTCTCTAGAGATCGTTAACACTTCTAACGCTGCTACTCCTCTAACAGAAGAAGGTACAACACCACTTCTAACTGTTGACCTATGGGAACACGCGTACTACATCGATTACCGCAACGTACGTCCTGATTACATGAACGGCTTCTGGGCTCTAGTAAACTGGGACTTCGTAGCTGAGAACCTAGCGAAGTAATATACTTCCCCCTAAGTTCAATTTAGTCTTATTCAAAAGCTCGCTATTTAGCGGGCTTTTTTGTTTCGCCTTCCCTAGCACCTTTAAATAATTCCCTCTTTTACTAAAGTTCTTCTTATCCACGCCGTTAAAAGAGCATCGAGCGAGGAACATCATGCAAATTCATACGTTAGACAAAGCTGCAATTATCAACGAACTTCAGTTCGGTAATGGTATTAACCATGCCGTACACGAAGGTCGTCGTGCGGATTTCTCGCTGATTCTGTCTATGTTCTCTAATGATGTTCGCGATGTGGTCCCAGTTGAAGAGGTCCAGGAAGTCATCACCAGTGACAGTATTCTTCGCCAACAATTGGGTTTATCGCAACCTCAAGCTCTTCGTTCTGATAGCAGCAGCTATGAACTCGCAGCTGAACAAGCGAAACAGTTTCACGATGCAGGATTGCCTTCCGCAAAGCTGAGCCATTACCTAAAACCAGATGCGCTGACTTACCTGCCTGAAGACACATTCAACCTACCAGAGGAGGTTTATCACAACCTATCTGGTCATGAGCGACGCAGATTGGGCGAACGCAACAAACAACTGATCCCAGATGCTGGGCTATATAATCAGCTAGTGACGGCTCAACGTCAGCATCAAATTCAAGCTAAAGCATAGAGATCCGCTTTTTATCCAATAGCTTGCAATACCTACACGTCAGAAATGTGACGTCTTACAAATTACCGCACAATAGTCCTCACTCGAAAGCGTTAGTTTGAAGCCTTTCACACTGAACCCAACGAATTTCAACCATGCTATTAGCACAAACCACTGGTGTATTGTTTTTCACATATGGATACAGTGAAGGTGCTATGGATATCAAAGAATCAATTATTCTCGTCACGTCTGCAGGTTCGGTTATAGGAAGAACCTGTGCAAATCACTTTGCTCATCTTGGAGCAACGTTGATTCTTTGTGACCAAAATTCTAGCGCTTTGAGAGCGAGCTATGAGCAAATCAGCGCTTTCACTGACAAAGTGTATGCGATGAATGTGTGTAGTGATAACACAACGTCCATTAACTTATTGTTTGACCAGATAGAATCACAGCTACGTGCGACACCAGATGTGATTGTTAATTGCTGGACCAGCTCCCCTATGCCTGGCTTAATGGCGCCAGAACCAATGAGTACTTACATTGATCACTTGTCGTCTGCGGCACGCTTCCTTTATACCTACGGCCAAGTAGGAGCAGAGCGCTTTCGAGCCAGAAACAAGAAAGGCGTCATTGTTAACGTCATTTCTCATGACAACCATGAAGACTTTACGGGAGTTGAAAGCATGGCGGCGTTGGTGTCAGGTTTTACGCACAGCTGGGCAAAAGAACTCACACCATTCAACATTCGAGTGGGCGGCGTTATTCCCTCGGTAAATCATACAAAAGAAGAGCTCAACGAGAGGCACTGGGCTGAGATCCAAGACGAACTAGTCCGCAACACAGCATACATCGTCGCGAATGAATACTTCAGTGGCCGAGTAGTTGCGACCGAAGTGTAAGCATACACAGCAACTCTGTTTTCCCAAGCCAGATGTAACTCCTGCACCAAAATAAAAAAAGCCCCAGTCATTTGACTGGGGCTTTAACCTTTTCCCGATTAAGGTTCCGTGCTAGCGAAAACCTTGCTCACTCGATTTTTTAATTACGCGTCAGCTTTTTCTTTCTTTGCTTTAGGTGCTGCTTTTGCTGCTTCTTGGTCTGCTTTCTTCTTGATAACAGTTGTACCTTCGAAAGTTTCGCCTTCAACAAATGCTTTACCGTAGTAAGAAGCCATCAACACATCTTTAAGTTCGCTGATTAGAGGGTAACGTGGGTTCGCACCAGTACATTGGTCATCGAACGCTTCTACCGCTAGCTCATCCAGTTTCGCTACGAAATCTGATTCAGCAACACCTGCCGCTTGGATAGACATTGGGATGTCTAGGTTAACTTTTAGTTCATCCAACCATGCTAGTAGACGTTCAATCTTCTGAGCAGTACGGTCACCTTCTTGGCTTAGGCCTAGGTGGTCAGCAACTTCAGCGTAACGACGACGTGCTTGTGGACGGTCGTATTGAGAGAACGCAGTTTGTTTAGTTGGATTGTCGTTCGCGTTGTAACGTACCACGTTAGAGATAAGTAGTGCGTTAGCTAGGCCGTGTGGCAAGTGGAACTCAGCACCCAGTTTGTGAGCCATTGAGTGACAAACACCTAGGAATGCGTTCGCAAATGCAACACCAGCGATAGTAGCTGCGTTGTGTACTTTCTCACGAGCGATTGGGTCATTTGCACCGTTCGCATAGCTTGATGGTAGGTACTCTTTTAGCATCTTAAGTGCTTGAAGAGCTTGGCCATCTGAGTATTCGTTAGCAAGAACTGATACGTAAGCTTCTAGAGCGTGAGTTACTGCATCGTAACCACCAAATGCTGTTAGAGACTTAGGCATGTTCATTACTAGGTTCGCATCAACGATTGCCATGTTTGGCGTGATTTCGTAGTCAGCTAGTGGGTATTTCGCACCAGTCTTGTCGTCAGTAACAACCGCGAATGGAGTAACTTCTGAGCCAGTACCTGAAGTTGTAGTGATACATACAAGCTCAGCTTTTTTACCCATTTTAGGGAACTTGTAGATACGTTTACGGATGTCCATAAAGCGCATTGCTAGTTCTTCAAAGTGAGTTTCTGGGTGTTCGTACATTACCCACATGATTTTCGCTGCATCCATTGGTGAACCACCGCCTAGCGCTAGGATAACGTCAGGTTGGTAGCTAGCCATTTGAGCCGCACCTTTTTCTACTACAGACAGTGTTGGGTCAGCTTCAACATCGAAGAATGTTTGAACTTCCATGCCTTGAGCTTTCAGTAGGCTTACTACGTCATCTGCGTAACCGTTGTTGAATAGGAAACGGTCAGTTACTAGGAATGCACGTTTCTTACCTTCTAGGTCGCCAAGCGCGATTGGAAGGCTACCACGACGGAAGTAGATTGACTTAGGTAGTTTATGCCACAACATGTTTTCAGCTCGCTTCGCTACAGTTTTCTTGTTGATTAGGTGTTTAGGACCTACGTTCTCAGAGATAGAGTTACCACCCCAAGAACCACAACCTAGCGTTAGAGATGGCGCAACGTTGAAGTTGTACAAGTCACCGATACCACCGTGAGTAGTCGGGATGTTGATTAGGATACGAGCTGTCTTCATCTTGTCACCGAAGTAACGGATACGATCAGCGTTAGTATCTTGGTTAGTGTAAAGACCAGATGTGTGGCCGATACCACCAATCTCAACCATAGTTACCGCTTGAGCAACCGCGTCTTCGAAGTTGTCAGCACGGAATAGACCTAGAGTTGGAGATAGTTTCTCGTGAGCGAATGCGTCATCGTGAGATACTTTACCCAGACCTTCACCAACAAGAACTTTAGTGTCTGCTGGAACTTTAACGCCTGCCATTTCAGCGATTGCTGCTGCTGGCTGACCTACGATTTTCGCGTTTAGCGCGCCATCGATAAGAAGAACTTTACGAACTTTATCAGCTTCTGCTTTGCTTAGGACATACGCTTTGTGAGAAGCAAAACGCTCTTTCACTTCGTCGTATACTTCGTCAACTACGATTGCAGCCTGCTCAGAAGCACATACTACACCGTTGTCGAAAGTCTTAGACATAAGGATAGAAGCAACAGCACGTTTGATGTCTGCTGTTTCATCGATAACAACAGGAACGTTACCTGCACCTACACCGATTGCTGGCTTACCAGAAGAGTAAGCGGCTTTAACCATGCCTGGACCACCAGTTGCAAGGATAAGAGCGATGTCATCGTGTTTCATTAGAGCGTTTGAAAGCTCAACAGAAGGCTGGTCGATCCAACCGATGATATCTTTTGGTGCGCCTGCTGCTACTGCTGCATCTAGAACGAGTTTAGCTGCATCGTTAGTTGAGTTTTTCGCACGTGGGTGTGGTGAGAAGATGATACCGTTACGAGTCTTCAAAGAGATTAGAGATTTGAAGATCGCTGTAGAAGTTGGGTTAGTCGTTGGTACGATACCGCAGATGATGCCTACAGGCTCAGCGATAGTCATAGTACCTAGGTTGTCATCCTCTTCTAAGATGCCACACGTTTGTTCGTCTTTGTATTTGTTGTAGATAAACTCAGAAGCAAAGTGGTTCTTGATTACTTTATCTTCAACAATACCCATACCAGATTCTTCTACCGCTTGTTGAGCTAGCGGGATACGGGCCTGGTTAGCTGCAAGCGATGCTGCACGAAAGATTTTATCTACTTGCTCTTGAGAGTAAGTAGCGAACTCTTCTTGCGCTTTCTTAACGCGAGCAACCATTGCATCTAGTTCAGCCATATTAGTTACAGGCATAGGGAATCTCCTAAAATTAACAAATATTAAAAACTTTTTACTAAGGCTATTACTTATCGTTTTTACTGTTTATCAGTCACTTAGAAAACAAACGTCTTAGTAAATTGCTTTCAGGACTGAGTATAATATTTCAGAGTGTGAAAAAAATTGACTTGGATCAGTTCTCACCACCTAAATACTACCAAAGTGGTGCCTCATCACACCAAAATGACATAAATCACTGATAAACAAATAAATTAACTTTCATTTTTTATTGAGTAAAAAAGAAGCAAATGGACAAATAAATAAAAGAAACTACAACAACCTGTAAAAAAGTTTCATTTTTGACCAACAAAATTACATGTAGGCCCAATTCTTTGTGCTACTGAGAGTATATCGAACCGAATACATCTCTCTACAAACCACCTTGGTTTTTATCAAAAATGTGCGAATGTTAACGTTTATGTAAAACAGTGCAATTTATCAGCAACTTTATACGTAACATTTCCTTTCCAGATTAGATACAGTTTATTAAAGAATTAGTTTTTCTCACTTAAATGGCAGGGAATGCGTTAGTTTTTTTCATTTCTTACAACCTAACTTTTGCCTTACATTACGCCCAAATTACCCCTTCTCCTTTTCACTAATGTGAACTTTGATGAGTACGCAACATGCAAACTTTTGAACTTGCTATCTTCTTGCAGTTTTTTCTCGGTTTGGTCGCCGCAGTAAACCCTGTTGGTATCATGCCTGTGTTTGTGTCACTAACCGGGCATATGACACCAGACGAAAAGCGCAATACGGCAACAACAGCAAATGTGGCTGTTGCGATCATCCTGATCATTTCGCTTTTTGCTGGTCAGTTACTGTTAGACATGTTCAGTATTTCTCTGGATTCGTTTCGTGTCGCTGGCGGGTTGCTATTACTTAGCATCGCATTCTCGATGATGAGCGGTAAACTGGGGGAAGATAAGCAGAACAAACAAGAGAAAACGGAATACGTCAGTCGTGAACAGATTGGTGTGGTCCCTCTTGCAATGCCTTTAATGGCAGGTCCTGGTGCAATCAGTTCGACTATTGTTTATGGTGCACGCTACCCAAGCATGTTCGATACCGTGGGCATTAGTATTACGATTGGTTTGTTCTGCCTTTGTTCATGGCTATTGTTCCGCTCTGCCCCATTGATCGTACGATTTTTAGGTCAAACTGGAATCAACGTCATTACTCGTATCATGGGTTTGATATTGGGCGCGCTTGGCATAGAGTTCATTGCGAATGGCTTACGCAACTTATTTCCAGGATTAGCCTGAGTTTCTATAAAATTGTATGATAGAGCGATTCAACAATGGATCGCTTTGTCATGACGACTGACTCTCTTAAACATACTCTATATGTCACCATTTTTGGTACTCATACCAAAGCTGGTAAAACGTTCGATATTGCTCTCATTATCGCGATCATCAGTTCGTTAATCGTACTGGTGTTAGATTCGATACCCTCCGTTCGGGCCGAGTGGGAAAAAGAGCTGAAGTTTATTGAATACACATTTACTGGCCTATTCACGATTGAATACCTTCTAAGGCTTTATTGCTCTCCTAAACCTGCCGCCTACGCAAAGAGTTTTTATGGTGTCGTCGATTTACTTGCGATTTTGCCCACCTATTTAGCACTCTTCTTCCCATCCGCTTCGTTTATGGGTGTGATCAGGGCGCTGCGAGTGATGCGAATATTCCGCATACTCAAGTTAGTCCGATACCTCCAAGAGTCCAATATCCTCTTACGTTCACTGCTTATGGCGCGCAGAAAGATTTTTATCTTCTTTAGTTCCGTCGCCATTATGGTAACGATTTTCGGCTCGTTGATTTTTATCATTGAAGGACCTGAAAACGGATTTACTAGCATTCCTAAGAGTATTTATTGGGCGATCGTGACCATCACAACGGTTGGGTATGGTGACTTGGTCCCTCAAACAGACCTAGGTAAAGGGCTTGCATCACTCACCATGTTACTGGGTTATTCCATTTTGGCGGTACCTACAGGTATTTTCACTGCCGAACTGCACCAAGAGATGCAATCGCACAAAGTATTGGTGAAATGCCCAAACTGCTCCCACGCAGGGCACGACTCTGACGCAATTTACTGTAAACATTGTGGTAGTGAACTGGCCGATCCAGACAAAAGAGTCGTTCGAACGGAAGACGACGCATGAAAAAAGAGCTCCCTACGGAGCTCTTTTACTTTGTCATCAAATAAAGGATTGATGTGATTATGCTTTCTCAGACAGAATAATTCTCAGAGTACGACGCAATGGCTCCGCAGCACCCCAAAGCAGTTGGTCACCAACAGTGAAAGCATTTAGGAAATCATCACCCATTGCCATCTTACGTAAACGACCCACTGGTACAGACATTGTGCCCGTAACTTTTGCCGGCGTTAGCTCTTGAGCAGTGATGTCACGGTCGTTAGGAATCACTTTCACCCAATCGTTATGAGTGGCGATGATTTCTTCGATTTCGTCCATTGGTACATTTTGTTTAAGCTTGATAGTAAGTGCTTGAGAGTGACAACGCATCGCGCCAATACGCACACAAGTACCGTCAATTGGAACAGGTGAACTTTGAGAACCCAAAATTTTATTCGCCTCAGCGCCCGCTTTCCACTCTTCTTTACTCTGACCATTATCGCGCTTCACATCGATCCATGGGATCAACGAACCAGCTAGTGGCACACCGAATTTATCAGTAGGGAAAGAGCCGCTGCGCATTGTATCCGCGACTTTCTTATCAATATCTAGGATAGAGCTTGATGGGTTTGCAAGTTCAGAGCTCACAGAGTCATTGATAACGCCCATTTGCGAGATCAATTCACGCATATTTTGCGCACCGGCACCAGATGCGGCTTGGTAAGTCATTGCGCTTGTCCACTCAACAAGGCCTTTCTCAAATAGACCACCTAGCCCCATTAGCATTAAACTAACCGTACAGTTACCACCGACAAATGTGTTCGTGCCACCGTGGATGCCTTGTTGGATTTGCTTTAAGTTCACTGGATCAAGTGTGATGATCGAATCTTCAGCCATACGTAGCGTAGAGGCCGCATCAATCCAGTAGCCTTTCCAACCAGCCTGACGAAGTGCAGGGAAAACTTTTTCTGTGTAGCTACCACCTTGACAGGTGATTACCGCATCAAGCTGTTTTAAGCTTTCAATATCATACGCGTCTTGCAGTAAGCCTGCGTCTTTTCCTAAGTTAGGAGCAGGAATACCAACTTGAGAAGTACTGTAGAATACTGGTTCGATTAGGTCGAAGTCTTTCTCTTCAACCATACGCTGCATAAGGACTGAACCAACCATACCGCGCCAACCAACTAAACCAACTCTCATCGTATTAACTCTCCATGTATTAAAAAACCTACCCCATAGTTAATTTTTCACAGCAAAATCTCAACCCCTATTTTGTAAATAAGCGCGTTTTTTAACCTTTTCCTCTGAAAAACCGGGTTACACGAGATTTTTTAGTGTTTGGTTTGCGGTTTTAACCATTTTTCAAGTAGGGAAAGCACTTTAGTCCCCTAATTGGTCTTACCACTCAATGAGAAAATAACACATGAAGCACAATAATTTCACATTACACAACATTTAAAACCAAAAAAGTTAAAACAAACTAACAGTTAATTTCACAAGCAAACGTTTTTACCGACGAACATCAAGATAAAACACCAAATGTTCGAAATATAATTTTTGTTAATGTATGTTATGCGCGATTACAACAAGGAGCGCCTTCCTCTATTGCTCCAAGATTGACAGAGGCACATATGAAGCAAGTTACACCACGCCTACCAAGCTTGATACAGGTATTTATCTCGCTCGGTTTATTTCTCCTGCTGGCATTTTCGTTCACAGCCAAGCTAGACCTACCGATTCAGCTAGCGCTATACATAGGTTGGTTCATTGTCATGATATTGGGCATAAAGCTTGGCCACCAGTATAAAGATCTGGAAAAAGCAGCACTAAATGGCATTTCCAATGGACTTGGAGCCGTTTTAATCCTTTTGGCCGTTGGCGCGCTTGTAGGTACTTGGATCTCTGGTGGTATTGTTCCAACCATTATTTACTACGGCCTTAAAGCAATCCACCCTTCCATCTTTTTGCTCGCGACCATGATCATCTGTTCATTGACTGCGCTAGCGACTGGCACATCTTGGGGTGCGGCTGGCACGGCAGGTATTGCAATGATGGGTATCGGTCAAGGTCTTGGTGTTCCTGCGCCAATCACTGCAGGTGCCGTACTTTCAGGCTGTTACTTTGGTGACAAAATGTCGCCTCTATCGGATTCAGTAATCCTTGCTTCATCTATGTCTAACGTTGAAGTGATGGAACATATTAAAGGCATGTTGCCGATAGCACTCATTAGCTACATTATTACAGGCATTATGTTTACTGCATTTGGCTTCCACTACGCAGGTCAAGTTGACATGAGCCAGGTAGACTCTGTCATTAAAGCGATGGAACAGCAGTTCTACATCACCCCTTACTCATTTGTTCCTGTGATCATCGTATTGTCACTTCTAGCGATGCGTATGCCTTCATTCCCAGTGATCAGTTTTGGTTCTCTGCTAGGTATTATTTGGGCAGTGATGATCCAAGATGTCGATTTCCTAACCGCGTTCAACACGGCTTGGGCTCCGTTTGCAATCTCATCTGGCGTAGATTTCATTGACTCAATCCTTAACCGTGGCGGCATGTCTTCAATGCTTGGGTCGGTAGCGGTTATCGTATTCGGCCTTGGTTTTGGCGGTCTACTAGATAAAGTAGGCGTGCTAGAGACTATCGCGAAGCTGTTTGAAAAACGCGTTCAAAGTGCAGGTTCATTGGCAACAAGCACAATTGGTACGGCCTTTATGGGCAACGTATTTGGTTCAGCGATGTACGTTTCACTTATTCTGACCCCAAAAATCTGTGCGAAGAACTATGACCGTCTAGGCTACAAACGTAAGAATTTGTCTCGTAACGCAGAATTTGGCGGCACGCTAACCTCAGGTATGGTCCCTTGGAGTGACAACGGTATCTACATGGCCAGTATTTTGGGTGTTGCTACACTGTCTTATGCCCCGTTCATGTGGCTGAGTTTTGTATGTATCATCGTAACGATCTTCACTTCTTACATGGGTTGGTTTGTTGATAAGTGCGAACCAACAGCAGAAGCAGTTGAAGAAGCTGAAGGCGAATTAAAGCAGCAAACCGCTTAACTTCGCAGAGATAGGAAGAACCTCCCTTCCGAATTCAATACTAAAAAAGAGCGCTTTAAAGCGCTCTTTTTTTATTTCCAAAACAAATCGTTAGCTTTGTTTGACTGGCGCTTTCACGGCTGCACGCTTCCCAAACCAATAGCCCAATCCAAGCGGTGCAAAGAATATAACGGCAATGAACAGAATAAAGTAGATGATGGTACTTTTGACAAGTTCAATCAGCTTAGTCATGGCGAGATTCACAACCTCTTGCGACACTCGATCCATATCTTGAGCAAACTTCTCGCGCTCATGGGTAATGATCTGTGCGATTTCTTGGCGCTCTCTGGCAACCATCAGCTCTATAGCTTGGCGTTCTTCACCCAACTGAGATAAACGCGCCTCCGTCCTTTGATCGATATCGTCAACCAAAGGTTGTAACTCCAGCGCCATTTGTTCTGCCAAATAACGCATGTACTCTGGGTTGTTATCGATAAAATCCCTCATCGAATCAGCGGTAACTTGCAAACTATTGAGCGCCGCATTGACTTTTTCGATACTGGCAGAGCTATTCAAGGCCAACAACTGCGCTTTCCACGTCATAATTTTTGGTGTCTGCTCTGATACCAGACTTAGACGATCAGAGACATCCCCGAGTGCTTCTGGCATCGTGCCTAGCGTTGTAACGGCTTCCTCTTCGCTAATTTGGTTTGCATCTAACCACCTACGGTAAGCCGGAGTCCTAATCATGCTTAAATCAGCGAATGGATGCTGCTTGGCGAACTCTGCAACAAACGTTTTTGTCTTGATGTATGCTTCTTTCTTCAATAAAGATTGAGCCAGTTTATCTACCTCTTTCGCTAAATAAACGGAAACTAACTTAGCCTCATCAGACGCAAAGAGCTCATTACCAGAAGCGGTAGTAAAGAACTGTTCCATTTGTAGCGTGAAAGTCCATGTATCAATCAGTGCAGCCATTGGGGACACTTGGTATGCAGAAGCTTGGATGCCTTCTTCAGCATTTATCTTCCAAAGTAAAATATAAGATTGATGAACTTTATCATGAGGCTCATATTGTTCGTGTAGTGCGTCTGCTGCTTGCTCAACCTGAGCAAAAAACTGCTGCGCATACTCACGAGTCAAAAGACGCATATTGAGCTCTTGTTTGGTAAGAGGGACGGTTTGACTCTCGATCTTGACTTCGAGCAGGGAGCACCCTGAAAGCATCATAACCAGCCCTATCAACATCATTGAAGACATTCGGCGAACGGACATGAAAACACCTTTAACAAATTGTATAGAACAGGAATAAAGCGAACTAAGTCATATAGTTCGAACCTTTATTACCTCAACTCTTATGACATTAAGTCAGAGCAATATCAATCTGTTAGCGCTTCTGTTATCTTTTCACTATTGAGAACATTATTAGCAAAAAGTATGGTTTGTTTTAGGACATCATCTAAACATGCCAACTTCTCTTCCGGCACTTTTTGCCCTTGTTTAATCAACAGTTCAATATCACCCGAAATACAGTGCAATGGCATTGCACCTAAACTCCCTGAGACCCCTTTAAGACTGTGCGCGGCTCTTTGCGCTTGCTCTTTATCCTCTTCTAACAGCTGATACATTTTAGTGCCATCGCCAGAGTGGTCCTGAATAAAGACCTCCAGTAACATCCGCACAGCGCCCTCGTCACCAGACAGAGAATCTAACATTTTATTGATATCTATGTACGGCTCACGTTCCACTACTTCCACTTGTGATGAATTCACCTCATTACAACTTTCTTCGTTCATTTGGACGTTTTGAAAATTTTCTGACTGAGCTGAGGGAACAGCGTTAGCTCCATTTTCATCATCGCCAACTTGCTCTGACTTTTTATCATCGGTTCTGGGTAGTCGTATCGGTTGACTCGTTTTTGGGGAGAAGGCTCCCCATGAAATGAGGAAAAGGAGCAAACCACTGATTACAGACAACCAAACAATAAAAGTCATTAGCTTCTGTTCCAACTGATCATTTATCGAAGTTAACTGGTTCGGGAAATCTGGATTAAGCAGGTGATTGGATAAATAACTGCCCTGTGCCTGAGCAGATAGTGCGCTTGAGGTTTGAGCAAGCTGGCGCTGAAGAGCGCTTCGCTCTTCGGGAGAGAGCGTCTCTGATTCAATAAAAAGTCGGTCTAAGTCACGGTAAGTATCGCTATTCGTTGCAGAGTCACTAAAGACAGACTCAAAAACAAGCGCACCTAAGCGATAGTACATTGCCTGAATTTGCTCAGAGTTTTCTGTTCGAGCACGGCTGCTTCGTAACTGTTCTGCTAACGAAACCAATTCACTGTCACTTCTTACAAAAGCTCGAGCACTTTCTAAAAATCGGTCGGTCGTATAAAGTAATTGAGTGATGTCTGGTGTGATTTTCCCTTCAGAAAACTCACTTTCAAGCTGTAAGCGAACTGCATAAGCCAACTGAAGTTTCAGTGAAATTTGATCGACGTGTTTAACACGGTAAGGCAGATCGAAGTTAAAAAAGTGCCTGACTTCTTCAACTTTACTTCCTAACTCATTTACAGTCGAAATCGTTTGAATCGTTTGTTTGGCTTGCAGCCAAATGCCAAGTGCTAAAACACACCACAAAACGAACCAGAACCAAACAAACCGCCGTATTCCTTCTTTTAGCTTCAGCAACACTTGCCCCTCGCATATCTCCATTAATTACAAGCATATACTATGGATGTTTCTTATTCACATAAAAAAAGAGAGCCGTTTGCTCTCTTTATTTAACGATATGATTTTAATTGCGACTTAACTGATCTTTTAGATTTGGAGGCGTCCCTTTAATCGTTAAGGTATCCGTCTCTGGATCATAAAAAATACGCTCGCCAAGTAAGAGACTATCGAAGCTAATATTCAAACCACCACCAGCTCCAACAAATTTAGTCAGTTTGCGAACCGTCGCACGATCACCTGGGAAAGACTCTTCAAGCTCGTACCCTTGCTCTTTGGTGAAATCCATAAAGCTCGTGCCATCTTGGCTTTGAGGAAGCTCTCCGGAAAGCTCTGAGATTTGAACCTCATCACCGGATTTAATTTGCTCATTGCAGTAGTCGTAAACTTGTTTCTTGTACTCGTTCACTTCTTGCTTTTCTAGCTTCGAGTCAGCACAAAAATCATCCACCGCCTGCATCAACACTAAGTTTTGTTGTTTAGTATCTAAGCCAATATCCGCTTGCAGAAAATCTAGGAAGAAGTCCGCCACTTTACGGCCAACGCGTCCTTTAATGTATTGCAGATAACGATTGGATTCCTTGTCGGTCTCGTAGCTCGACAGGTCGATGCGTGCGGCAATATCCATTTTGGTGATATCAAGGTAATCTGTCGCACTGATGTCCAAACCTTCGGTCACTTTTAAACTCTGATTCATTGGTAAGATACCGATGAACAAGTAGTCCGTTGCTAAACTCTGATACTCAGCGAAAACCAAGATACCTTCATCCGCAAATGGGTACTTAATCAACTCTTCTTTCAAGCGATTTGCACTAATTTGTGAGAAGTCGTAAAAATCTCGCTCTCCTTTGCGCATTTCTTGAAGCCAAAATTGAAATTCGCTGTCTGACTGGAAAGCGCCAAAACCTTTACCAGCTTTAGAATGGAATACTCGGTGAAGCTCAGCGACTAAGTTTTCTGTAGATGCATCGTTCTCTAATGATGCTGGACGAAAGTTTACAACCAGCTCGTCCTGATCGTTTTTGCACAGTTGATGCAGAATAACGTTTGAAAGATGAAGACTCATAGTGATTTTATCTTGCTACAAGGTTTTAGTTGATGAGCATTGTAGGTTATCATAAGCCGCTTTTACTATCATTATTAGAGTCTTTATGCCGATTACATCTAAATATACTGACGAGCAAGTAGAAAAAATTCTTGCTGAAGTAGCAACAGTTCTTGAAAAACATGCTGCTTCTCCTGAGTTGACGCTAATGATTGCCGGAAATATCGCAACCAATGTCTTAAATCAACGTGTTGCTGCTTCACAACGCAAAGCGATTGCTGAAAAATTTGCTCAGGCGCTAATGTCTTCTTTAGAAACACCAAAAACACACTAATCACGGACAATAGAACACATACATGGTAGACAGCGGAAACTCATACGGCGAACGTGTATCTCGACTAGTTGGTTGGGGTCACTGGTTTGCATTCTTCAATATCGTTGCATCGATGTTGATAGGCACACGCTACATTGTTCAGTCTCCTTGGCCCGAGACGTTACTTGGTCAGTTTTATCTGGCGGTTTCTTGGGTTGGTCACTTTGGCTTTCTAGTTTTCGCACTTTACTTGCTTGTTCTATTCCCGTTGACGTTTATCCTGCCATCGCGGAAATTGTTCCGTTTGGTGGCAGTGATTTTCGCAACCGTTGGGCAAACCATATTATTAATTGATACCCAAGCGTATCAGTCGATCAATTTGCACTTAACTCCCGTCGTCTGGGAGTTACTATTCAGCGAAGACAAAAGTGCACTCAGCACTGACCTACAACATTTATTTGTTGTGATGCCGCTGATCTTCCTTATTCAACTCGCACTATCCGAATGGGTATGGCGAAAACAGCGCAAACTATCTCATAAGCACGTAGGACGCCCTCTCGCGGCCGTCTTTTTCCTCAGCTTTATGACCAGCCATTTGGTTTACATTTGGGCAGATGCGTATTTTTACAACCCAATTACTAGCCAGCGTTCAAACTTCCCGTTGTCTTACCCGATGACAGCGAAGAGTTTTATGGAAAAACATGGTCTACTTGACCGTGAGGAATACCTAAAACGTTTAGCAGAAAACGAAGGCAACGTAGAGTTAGTCAACTACCCTCTTGAAAAGCTTGAGTTTAACCGCCGAGTTAATAAGCTCAATGTGTTGATGATCAGCATAAACAATTTACGAGCGGATGCGCTGAACCAAGAAGAGATGCCTAACCTCTATGAGTTTGCTGAAAACAATCAGAACTTCCGTAATCATTACAGCTCAAGTAATGATACATACGGGGCCTTTGGTTTGTTCTATGGCTTACCGACCAGTTATGCATCAAGCATCAAGGCGCAAGGTGCTTCCCCAGTATTGCTCGATGTACTGAAAGATCAGGGCTACAACTTTGGTTTATTCAGTGGCAGTGGGTTTGAAGATGATCTCTACTCAGAAATTATTTTCCGCGACTTGAACTTAGCGGAAGACCTAGATGGCACGCAAGCTCATACCGATAAACAATCTATCGCAAACTGGAATACATGGTTAGCAGAGAAAGCAAGTCAGCCATGGTTTAGTTACATCGAAGTCACCACCGTTGATAATTTTGAATCGATTCCTTCAAATAATGACGAAGAAATGCCCGCAAGTGAGCGATTCAAGAAAGCTTATGAATATGCAGTGAAGTCGGCGGATAGAACTATCGCCGGTATTATTGATGAACTAGAAACGACGGGACAACTGACAAACACCATCGTAATCATCACTTCTAATCACGGTAGTGAATTTAACGAAACCAATACGAACAGCTGGGGAGCAAACAGCAACTACAGCCGTTATCAATTACAAGTTCCGATGGTGATCCATTGGCCTGGAATGCTAGCTGGCGAATTTAATCACAGCACAAGTCACTTGGACCTCTCAGTTACACTGTTGCAAGATATGCTCGGCGTATCTTCCAACCCATATGATTACAGTAGTGGTCGCAACCTATTCGATGAAAGTCGTCGTCGCTGGATCTTGGCGGGCGATACTCGCGAGCTTGCCTTAATTACTAGCTCACAAACCACAGTGATCGATAAGTTTGGCAACTACAAGCTGTATGACAAAAACTACAAACGACTTCGAGATGATGCACCGAAGTTGCCAGTTTTGATGCAAGGTTTAACTGAGTTACAGCGTTTTTATTCTAAAAACGATTAATACCTAGCAATCCATATACTATTCAAACTCCCCTTTTTGGGGAGTTTTTGTTTATTTAAACAACACAAACCACAAATTTGCGCAGTAAACATCCAATCAGTTCAACTAGGGGTTTACAACATTTTCAAAGCCTTATATTATGCGCCTCAACAACGGAGAGATGGCTGAGTGGTTGAAAGCACCGGTCTTGAAAACCGGCATACGTTAATAGCGTATCTAGGGTTCAAATCCCTATCTCTCCGCCACTTTTAGAAAAAGCCCGCTAAGAAATTAGCGGGCTTTTTCGCATCTCCAGACTTAAAAAGATTTGTACAAATCACTTATCACTTCTTGAACGCAACTAAGCACTCCGCCACACTCAGAAAGAACCCACAAAAAATTAATGCCCTTTTCGTTCGTTCCAGTGTTGAATCAATTTGATATTTACGTCTAGTTGTATCTACTCATCAATAAAGACTTCTTTAGCGGCATTGATAAGCTGCAAATGAATTGGGACGAGGTCAGCATGATTCGTTCGATATCCACCTCCAACGACAGCTGCGACAGGGATACCTCGAGATTTCACTGTTTGCATTAAAAATCTATCACGTTCTAAAATCCCTTGCGTCGACACATCAAAATATCCAAGCTCATCGTCTTGATGTATATCGACACCAGCATCGTAGATAACCAAATCAGGGCGATGAAGATTAAGTGCCATATCGACCACTTCTTTAAACGCCATTAAAAAATCCTCATCACCTGTTCCTCGCACCAAAGGCACATCGAGGTCAGACTGAGGCTTCCTCGCTGGGAAGTTTTTATCACAGTGGAAAGAAAGCGTGATGATATCTGGCTCATCGTCACATAAAGTTGCTGTTCCATCCCCATGGTGAACATCACTATCAATGATCAATACTTTATCGACATGCTCGACTTCGAGCGCTTGCCTGGCCGCGATCACTAAGTCATTAAATAAACAAAAACCACTGCCAAACTCTTTGTGTGCGTGGTGATACCCACCACTCAAATGAATGGCCACACCGTACTCAAGTGCCTTTTTTGCGGTCAGAGCCGTGCCCGCTGCTGAAGTTAGCGTTCTGGTAATGAGAGACTCACTCCAAGGAAAACCTATTCGGCGCATCTTCGCAGCTGGCATGTTTCCACTAACAAGTAACTCGACGTATTCCTCGTCATGAACACGTTTTACTTCCCCAACAGTTAATGCTTCGGGCTGGAAAAACTGCGCGTGCTCTTTCCAGTTATCTTTCTCTATATGCACCAATACCGATTCATAGAGGTACTGGTATTTCATAATTGGGTAACGATGCCCCTCTGGCAACTCAAGTTGAGAATAAATCGGGTGGTAGATAAGTGGCAGCATGAGAAATTCTTAATAACAATGGTAACGAAATAGTATCAACTTCAAGGGTTGAATAAAATGCAATTTAATTGATAATGATTTTCAATATCAATTAAATTTAATATACATATGAATTCTACTTTCTTTGCTATTCTCGGCGCACTGTTTGGCTCTCTTTGTGCTCTGTCCCTATTTTCATCTCTCGTTGTTGGTGCGTGGTGGTTGGTTGATTTTATTGTGCTTAGCTAACACAATGACTTTCAACTGAAATCAAAAAAACATAGGTGTTTGTATGAGTCAAACCGTCTTTATTACCGGAGCAAATCGCGGCATTGGCCTTAGCTTAACTGAGCTGTACCTGAAGCAAGGCCACCAAGTACATGCTACTAGCCGTTCCTTAGAGAACAGTTCAGAACTACAAACTCTAGCCTCACAATTCAGCAATCTGGTTTTGCACGAACTGGATGTCACTCACTACGAACAAGTCGCTAAGCTTGCCGATAAACTCCCTGCCATCGACTTACTCATCAATAATGCAGGATATTACGGCCCCAAGGGATATGGCTTTGGAAACACTGACGTAGAAGCATGGCGTAAAGTCTTCGAAGTAAACACCATTGCTCCGTTAAAACTGGTTGAGTACTGTTACCCTCGCTTACAACAAGGCAAGATGAAAAAGATTGCTTGTATCTCATCAAAAGTCGGCAGTATGACCGAAAATACGTCCGGCGGCGGCTATGTTTATCGCTCATCGAAAGCGGCGCTTAACTCGGTTGTGAAAAGCTTGAGTAATGATTTAACACCTGAAGGATTTACCGTTTTAGCGCTTCACCCTGGTTGGGTAAAAACGGCGATGGGTGGGCCAAATGCATTGATAGATACGCAAACCTCCGCACAGGGCCTCGCGAACGTGATAGAACTGAGCACACCGCAGCTTTCAGGTCGATTTATTAACTACGATGGTACTGAGTTACCTTGGTAGCAGCATTAAGACACAACCATCACTAAACCAAATACCATCAAAGCCAGGCTTCATAATCGTGACTTGGTTGGCAAACATAATGTTCATCAGTGATCCACCAGCATAATTCGCGCAATCTAACTTGAATTTATCTACATCCAATCCAGACTTAGGAAAAAGTAGAACAAATAAGGAGAAAGCACGATGGCAGCAGATAGGGATTTGGTTAATTTTAGCGAAGAGCACGAACTAAATTACTGCTTGAGAAGTGCTGGTAAACGCCAAACTCAAGCGAATCGAGATACATTAGTTGACTTGGGCAACCAGGTGAAAGAGGTACTGGACAAACGCGTGTTAACTCAAGGTGAAGTAAGAGGTGCGATCCAAAACCACGGTGATCTGTTCGAGTAATCTATTTTCAAGCATGCGCGGAGTTTAATTACGCCGCGCTTGTCCTATGCCTGCTTACCTTTGGTTGCACGAGATTTAGTCGCGCCACCATTCTTTGAATAACTGCGCTTTTTACGTTTAAACGCAGGACGTTCCACCTTGGGTAGATGACGTAATGAATCAGGGATAGGGCCTGCTTTTACTTGTGCCATCAAGCTATCAATGCGTTGTTCCAGTGCTTGCATGAACGGCTGATATGCTTGATTTCTCTCTGCCATACCTTGTAACTGGTGCTCCCAATGAGCCGTCATATCAGGGTATGTTGAATCTTCTGGCAAGGCATGAATGAGACCTCTTCCCGCAGGAGAACTGAGAATTGACTTACCTTGACGCGTAAGCAGTTGGCGTTTGAACAGCGTGTCCAAAATACCAGCGCGAGTCGCTTCCGTGCCTAGCCCATCAGTGTCACGAAGGATTTTTTTCAGTTCTTTATCCGCAACGTAACGGGCGATCCCGGTCATCGCTTGCAACAACGATGCCTCGGTAAAATGCTTTGGTGGCTCGGTTTTTCGGTCTTTTATTTCCCCTTCACGACAAGTTAACACGGTGCCTTCGGGTAGCGGTGGCACGGCATCAATACCTTCATCTTCCTTGTCAGTTTTGCCCATTAGCGCTTTCCAACCCGGCGAAACTAACTGACGACCTTTCGCGACAAACGTACCACCAGCGATATCGAAAACCAATTTCGCTTCTGCGTAAACCGCCGCCGGATAGAACTGCATGAGGTACTGGCGCGCAATCAATTGATACACCTTCATCTCATTGCCGGAAAGCGCATTCACATTAGCTTGCTTCGGTGTAGGGATAATCGCATGGTGCGCATCCACTTTTTTATCGTTCCAGGCTTTGGACTTTAATGTTAAGTCTGCTCCCTGAACCGCACCTTGCAACTCTTTTGCGTTGTTCGCAATAGCAGTTGTCACCGTCCCTGCTTGTGAGTAGTGTTCCATCGGTAAATAGCGACAATCTGAACGCGGGTAAGTGATCAGCTTGTGCTTTTCATACAATGCCTGACAAGTATCTAGTACTTGTTGCGCACTCATACCATAGCGCTTCGCTGCATCGATCTGTAAAGCAGATAATGAATAAGGTAATGGTGCTGATTGCTTGGTTTGCTTTTGTTCCGACTCCGTCACTTTCGCGGGTTGATTTGCAATACGGTTTGCAACGTTTTCCACTAACTTACGGTTTAACACTCGCCCTTCTTCATCCTGCCAAGGCTTGCATGCCTCACTTGGCTTCCAACGAGCACGAATATCAAAAGTACCATTGGCATCTTGATATGGGATCAGAGCATGTAGGGTAAAATAGTCCTTCGGGACAAAGTTTTCGATTTCCTCATCACGACGCACCACTAAGCCAAGAACTGGCGTTTGCACTCGCCCTACCGAGAGAACACCTTGATACCCTGCTTTTTGACCAAGCAAGGTATAAGCACGAGACATGTTCATGCCATACAACCAATCAGCCCGAGAGCGAGCCAATGCAGAAACTGAAAGTGGGATAAACTCGCGATTACTGCGCATAGAACTGAGTGCGCGTTTCACCGCAGGTAAGTTCAAGTCGGAAATCAGCAAACGCTGTGTGGATTCCTTCTTGGTTTTAGATAACTTGCAATAGTCCAGAACTTCATCAACTAACAGCTGACCCTCTCGATCTGGGTCTCCTGCATGAATGACTTCTTTAGCTTCTTTGAGCAATTTACGAATCACTGTTAATTGCTTACTTGCACTTTTCCTCGGTCTGAGCTGCCATTGCTGCGGAACAATTGGTAAATCTGCCATATTCCACTTTTTGTAACGCTCATCGTAAGCGTCGGGTTCGACCTGTTCGAGTAAGTGGCCGATACACCAAGTAACGATATCCCCGTTCCCACAGCGGATGAATCCTTGATCTTTCTTTTGAGGGTTTGGCAGTGCAGCGGCAATCGCACGGCCTAAACTTGGTTTTTCAGCAATAAACAGACGAGACATAACGTTTTGGAAATAAATATAATTAGGGCCACATTATCGAATGTAGCCCTAATAAATCAAGAAAAACTGTATAAATAAACAGTCAGTATATTCGAGTTTTCAGTTATAGAAACTCAACAAACTGAGAAAGATCACGCTCAGGAACTTTCATCGGTGTACAACCAGGCGTGCCTAAGTACAAGAAACCAACAATCTCATCGTCACCTTCTAAACCAAATGCTTGATGAACTTCTGGATGGAACATCCACTTACCTGAGCGCCAAAACCCTTGAAAGCCTTGCGCTACGGCTGCCATTTGCATCGCTTGTACAGCACATCCCGCAGATAAGTGTTGCTCTAGTGCTGGTACTTTCTCATGTTCTGTTACTTTAGCAATAACAGTGATCACCATTGGTGCGCGAAATGGGGCATTCTTTACCTTTTCTACCACCGCTTCATCACTATTTTCAGCTTCTGCCGCTTTTACCAAGATATCTGACAGTTTTTTCAAACCATCGCCCTGTGCGATAACGAAACGCCAAGGGGTTAATCCCGCATGGTCAGGCGCACGAAGGCCTGCACGAATGATGTTCTCAAGTGCTTTACCTTCTGGTGCAGGCGCGGATAACTTCGCGATAGATCGGCGATTGAGCAAAAGATCGAGAGCGTCCATGAAAGAATCCTTATTGAATATCGTTGTTATTTTGTTTACGCCACTTTAGCACAATCTGCTCCTGCGAATAACAACCGGTTTTCTGGGGGCTTGATAACGTGCTTCACTTAACATCAAACTGGGTTTAATGTTAATTTATTCGCGAAATGAATAAGTTGAACATAGGCAGGTTGATGAACAAGGACAAACAAAACAGCATTTACGAAAAGATCGTTAATGACGAAGATGCCCGTGCCTGTAAGGCGATTCCTGAATCAGCTTGTCATCAAGTTCCCGGCAACTTTCTTAAAATCATTCTCGCTCAGTTTTTAACGAAGGTCGGCGATGCGTTAATCAACCCTAAAGTCACGTTGCCGTGGATACTACAAAGTCTCGGGGCTCCGGTTTACTTAATTGGTTGGCTGGTTCCTATTCGTGAGTCAGGATCCCTTATCCCACAACTTAGCATCGCGCACTACATCCGACGCATTCCAGTAAGAAAATGGGTCTGGGTAATTGGCAGCATCTTGCAGGCTCTTTCCATATTTGCAATCGGATTGGTCGCATTAACTCTAACAGGAGCAGCTGCGGGTTATGGTGTGATTGCATGTCTTGTGATCTTCAGCCTCTCACGCGGTTTAAATTCCGTCGCATCAAAAGATGTATTGGGCAAAACCATCCCTAAAAACCAACGAGGTCAAGTCAACGGCTGGTCTTCAAGCGCTGCTGGCCTGGTTACGCTGCTTTTCGCTAGCCTTCTGGCACTAGCCTGGTTATGGGACGTAGAGCCGACAGAGCGCTTTTACGGTCTGAGTTTAGGCTTAGCGGGCGTCATATGGCTCATCGCGGCATTCGTCTATGCGCGAATTAATGAGTATGCCGGTGAGGTAGACGGTGGTCGAAATGGCGTCCTCGAAGCATTTAAACAACTCGCGTTACTTAAGACAGACGTGACCTTTCGTCGATTCGTTATCACGCGGACACTATTTTTATGTTCTGCGCTGAGTGCACCGTACTACGTTGTGCTGGCACAGCAATCTCTGGGTGGACAGCTCTGGGTGCTAGCTCTCTTTATGTTTGCGAGTGGCTTAGCCTCCTTTGTGTCAGGTCCTTTCTGGGGAAGAATGTCCGATCGCTCTAGCCGCAGTGTGATGGTCATAGGCGCAATGATGAGCGCGCTACTTGGTGTTGTGTTATTTGTTTACGATACATGGGTCACCGCTAGCCAAAGCTTCCTATTCGTGATTCCTCTGCTTTACTTTTGTGTTTGTATTGCCCACGACGGAATACGAGTCGGACGAAAAACCTATTTAGTTGATATCGCAGAAGGTGACAAACGGACGAGCTATGTAGCCGTGAGTAACACAGTGGTTGGGATAATGCTGCTTCTAATGAGCTCTCTTGGTGTTATGTCGAACTTCTTGAGCCTTTCAGCTGTGGTGTTAGTGTTCTCTTTTATTACTTTTGCTGGCGTGGTAATGGCCAAACAACTGCCAGATATCAGTGACTAGTTCTATACAAAAAAGCTGCGCTCAAAGCGCAGCTTTTATGGTAAACACTGTGCCGTCCTAAATAAGGTTGACACTTTCTACCCCCAAAATTGGAGAGTGTTATGAAATCAACAACTAAAAGA